>CAMJAP010000009.1 GCA_946403625.1 uncultured Lachnospiraceae bacterium | reverse complement strand
ATTTCGCACGAAAAAATATAACATTCACGCAATAAGTCATCTATTTTCTGCGTATCGCGTTATCATTACCATGTCTGAATGATAACGAGGATATGTTTATCTATGGGAGGCTTTTGATGATTTGGGATGAGATTATGGTTTGGGGTGTGTCTATTGGCGTTCCGGCGTTCGTGCTTTCGGCTATTGTTCTGTATATTAAAAATCGTATAGAGGCAAAAAAAGAAGGACGGAAGATAAATAGGATTTATATAGTCGGATTTATCATAAGTATGGCTATCATTGTTTTATTTGTTATGGGATGTGCATTTGTATATATATATCGGTGGATATATCCGAAGATAGAAGAGTATGAATACAGAGGGTCGGGGGAAGAAGTACATGCTGCTGTTTTAAAGGCTATGATGGAAATGGAGAATACGGATATGGAAAAGGGGGATGGGGACTATTATATATCTAAAAAGCCGTATATATGTTCCTGGTGTAAGGAAGAAAAGTCAGGAATTTTCTATAGGATCAGAGTAGAGGGAACCTCACATAGTTGGATCTGTGAAGAGTGCTATCAGGGGCCGTACAAAGATGTTATGGATAGAGTAAGAGAGGCAATGAATGGTGCTTCAGACCGGCATTTTAAAGAATTAAATGAGGAAGAGAGATGATATAATGAATCCGGCAGAGTTTATTCTTTGGTTAGTACCAATAGGAATCCCGTTTTTTGTGATCTCGTCGATCGTCCTGTATATCAAAAATCGTATCGAGGCGAAAACAGAAGGGCGAGAGATCAAGCGGATTTACGAGAAAATGTTTACCATAAGCCTGGCTATCATTATATTATTTGGTGGCGGCTTTTTGGCTTTGACTATCTATTCCTATCATAGTCCGTGGATTCAAGAGGCTTATAGCAGTGGTGACACGCAGGTGGCAAACTCCGTACATACGGCTATTTTGACAGCTATGATGGATCCGGAGATCACGAACAGGGAAGATTATGATGAGGATTTGAATGCTCTGACGACCGAATTTGATATTACTCAGTATACGGGGGATGAAAACTGTATCCTGGCCGGCGCGGCAAAGATTCTCGGTGTAGAAGATCTGCATACATTGAGTGGTCAGATCAGATCGCGCGGGGCAACCGGGCGTATCCTGGTAACCGTTCGGGGACCGAAGGAAGTCTGGGTTGTGGTTGAAGGAACGAAAAGTTGGGTAGATGGGGAAGTGATCACGATCCGATAATGCAGGCGCTAAATTTCGATTACGAAAATATCTTTGATCGCGATCAGTGTGTCTATTCGGACATTATATGCAGATAAAATAATTGTTAAAGTAGATCTGGATAATTCCGTGGCATTTGTTGTAAATATGGATACGGAAAATACATAAGTCTACTGAAACGCTCGGAATCCGGCCGGATATTTATTTTGTGCATCAGGTGGATGAGAGCAATGCGGACGAAGTGTTCGGAAAATACGGAGCCGTGGATGAGCTGATCGGCGGTATCCTGGAGTATCCGTTTTCGTGTGCACTGCTGGGGATCGGAACCTTTGAGCAGGCGGAACTTGCTTTTGCAAACGAATATCCGCAGCGGCATTTTACTTATGAAGAAGTGATCGCACGACTGAAAGAACAGTTTGATCCAATCGCGTGTGATCGCTGCGAAAGATGCGTCTGTCCGTATGGGCATGAGATCCATACCACATTCCGGCAGTACAATTACTATCATTTGGGAAAAGAATTCTGGGCGATCAATAAGTTAAAGATGGATGCGGAGCAAAACTACCAGCATTGCAGATCCTGCACCGAACAGAGCTGTAGGAAGGAATGCGGACGGGGGCTTCATATCCCGGAGCAGATCGAGCGCGTACACCGGCTGCTGGAGGCATATGGTGATTGATGTTTGGCTTTTTAAAAAAATTGAAAAAGTCTATTGACTCTTCCCCAGGGGAACCCCTTAAGGTGGGATTATCCGAAGATAAGGCCTATCGGAATGGAAATGGTGAAGATGAAAAAGGAGGTTCCGAATATGGACAAAAAAATGACATCCGGAGAGATCGCAAAGAAAGCCGGCGTATCCCAGAAAGCAGTGCGTTTGTATGATGAAAAAGGTTTGCTGAAGCCCACGGAATATTCCGAAGGAAATTACCGCCTCTACGATAAGGGCGCCCTGGAAGTGCTGGAAAAGATCGTAGCGTTAAAGACCATCGGTTTTTCCCTGGAAGAGATCCGCGACAATCTGGTGGCGGGCGAAGCGGTAAATGTGGAGGAAGCACTTCGCATTCAATTAAAGAATATGGAGCAGAAGCGCTACCAGATCGATAAGGTGTGTGCCGCAATCCGGCGGACCCTGGAGCGCAAAGACAAAGAACTGGATTGGGATGATGTGGCGGCCATGGTGCGGAGCATCAGCCTGGATCAGAGAGCGGACGAGGGGCACTGGGATGCACTGAAGCATACGGCAAAAGAGCAGGACTGGTACGAAAAGATCTTTGAGAGCCTGCCGATCGGGGAGGGAGAAAAGATCCTGGATCTGGGCTGCGGCTACTCGAAACTCTGGAGAAACAACTGGAAGCGTATTCCGGAAAATACCGAGATTTACGGTTATGACTTGCGTGGCAGCTGGGCGGATGATTTTGAAAATTATCTTAGCGAGAATAAGGAGGATCTGCCGGATGGCGTTACCATCGATCTGGAATTTGCGGATTTGGAAAAAGACGAAACCTGGGAGCAGATCGATGCAGAGAAACCGTACAGCCTGATCATCGCGCATTATCTGCAGTATATGCTGCAGGAGCCGGAGCGGATGGTGAAGCGGGCATCGGAGGTACTCTCGGAGGACGGCGTATTTTCCATCAACGGTCCCTGTGTCAGCACCCGGTATCTGTTTTTGCAGGATGTGTTTCAGGAGCTGAATATCAAGGCGGATTTTCTGGAGGAGAAGATTGCAGCGCAGGCTGCGGCGCAGGAGGCGTTCGAGACGATGCTGAAGAAGTACTTCGGTAAGGTAGAGATCACGAAGCTCTCCAATCGCTGGCATTATGAGGAAGCGGATGATCTGCTGCAGAAACTGAAGGAAGTTTTCCCGGAGCAGGAAAAATTCTTCTGCGCCAAAGCGGATAAACTGAAAGCATATTTTGCAGACCGTATCGAAATGGCCGGCGAGCTTGTGATCGATATCGATTCTGCATTCTGGCACTGCAGCAAATAAGCATACGATTCTTCCTATCAAAAGGTGTAAAGTTCCGTAAGAGGTTCTTTGCACCTTTTTGCGTTACCGGTATAAAAGTGATATACTGCTCTTCGGTAACAGTCAGAAAGAATTTTTTCGGGGGAGTCCATGAAGAACAAAGGCATAGGAAAAAAAGCGGGCGTCTTCGCAATGAGCCTTGCCGTCGGGATGATGATGGCATGCGGCAGGGAAGAAGGAAACCGTATTGTGACAGGACCGGACGAAATGATCCTTACGGATGCGGCAGACCGCGTGGTAAAGGACGAAAGCGGCTACGAACGCTGGCGTGTGGTCGATAATATTTTTATAGATATGAATGTCGGCTTTCAGATCGTGATCCCGGACGAATGGGATATCACATCGGAGGAAAGTATCAATACGATAAACGAACGGATCCTGGAAGCGGATCCGAACGGCGGTATGCTGCTGTTCGGAGCGACCGATCCGGAGACGGAAGCGGGGATCCATGTGTCGTGGAACCGGATCGGCAGCTCATCTCTTCTCGAAGACAATCAGGCATTGATGGATAACCGGGCGGAGTTTTGCGAGTCGTATCTGGCTTCGCATCCGGAGGTTGCGGACTGCTCCCTGGAGACCGTCACGGTTCTCGGCAAAAAGTATGTATGGCTGATCAACGAGAGCACGGAAGGCAGATTTACGGGGCAGATCTCGTATTCCGACGGCGTGGGGATCAGCGTATCGGCATACAGCAGAGAAGATCTGGACGCGATTTTTCCGGGGATGATCTCGGAATACATAGAATAAGCGATTCATTGTTTGACAGTGCCACTCCTTAGGTATAAAATGAATTGATACCTGACTCTAAGGAGATAAAAAAGAATGATCTGCGATAATGTATTGGAATACATCGGGCATACACCGATGGTACGCTTAAACCGGATGAACGACCCGGATGCGGCAGAAGTACTGGTGAAATACGAAGGATTGAATGTAGGCGGTTCGATCAAGACACGAACCGCTTATAATATGATCAAACAGGCGATCAAAGACGGCATCATCCATGATGACACGATCATCGTGGAGCCGACCAGCGGAAACCAGGGGATCGGTCTGGCACTGATCGGGGCGGTTATGGGATATGAAACCCGCATCATTATGCCGGACAGTGTGAGCGAAGAGCGACGCTTGTTGGTAAGACACTACGGTGCAGAGGTGATCCTGGTGCACGATGCGGGCGATATCGGTGCCTGCATTGAGGAATGTCTGCAGACGGCGCTGCGTATGGCGAAGGAAGACCCGAGAGTCTACATCCCGCAGCAGTTTGAAAATCCGGCCAATCCGAGAGTGCACAAGCACCACACGGGTCTGGAGATCATGGAACAGGTGGCAGGCCCGATCCACGGCTTTTGCTCCGGTATCGGCACCGGCGGCACCATCAGCGGTATCGGCGCAGTGCTCAAGGCACAGTATCCGGACATCGAGATCTGGGCAGTGGAGCCGGAGAATGCAGCCATCCTGGCCGGCGGTAATATCGGTACGCACCTGCAGATGGGCATCGGTGACGGCATCATCCCGGCAAACTTAAATCAGAAGATCTACGATGATATCTATATTGTTACGGACGAAGAAGCGATCCGCACGGCAAAGGATCTGGCGCGCAAGGAAGGC
This sequence comes from uncultured Lachnospiraceae bacterium, assembly GCA_946403625.1. GTDB lineage: Bacteria > Bacillota > Clostridia > Lachnospirales > Lachnospiraceae > NK4A136. Next base: position 51,862 of record CAMJAP010000009.1, on the reverse strand, counting down.
CTGATGTGCGGCATCAGTTCCGGGACCAACGTGGCAGCCGCCCTTCAGCTCGCCAGGAAACTGGGCAAGGGCAAAACGGTCGTCACGGTCCTTCCGGATACCGCCGAGCGCTATTTCTCCACGCCGCTGTTTGAGAACGATTGAGATAGTATCATGAGCGCAATGGACCAATTTCATAGGTATATGTTTTTTACCGGCTATTCATTTCGAGTAGCCGGTTTTATTTTGCAAGCAGACACAGGGACGGTTCTTTTGTCTGTGTCATTATCAGACAAAAGAACCGTCCCCGTGTCTGGAACTTGTCGGTATCCCGTGCCTTCCCCCTGCTTGCGGGGGGAAGGTGGCCGAAGGCCGGATGAGGGGTGACCTCGCGCACCTCCGATTATCCATCTTAAAAAGAAATTATCAAAAAGATAAAAAGACTATTGACAAGAATGGTATAAAGTACTATTATAACCATAGTACAGAAAACACATTCAACCAAACGACGGAGGGAGACGATATGGAAGCAACAGAGAGAGTCGTATATTTTACCAGAGACAGCTTTTGCATGGCAGATGATGTGATGGCGCCGAATATCCGAAGGTTCGAGTGGAGCGATTCGGACTGGGCGCCGGAGGCAAGCTTCTATCATATGCTGGACGAGTATATATACAGCGGTTTGCCGGGATATTACTGGCGCGGATATGCGGGCAAGAAATGGATCGCAGATGTATATCTGGACCGGGAAGACGACGGATTTAAAAAAGAATGCAAGGTGGCGAAAAACTGGCGGGAGTTGCTGCAGAAGTATGGCAGCGTATATTTCATTCACACGGAGTATGAAAACAGGGATTCGCTTCCCAAAACCCTCAAGGATGACGGATATACCTTTAAGCAGGCAGAGAAGATCTACAAAGAATATTATGGCTAAACGACTGATATCCGGAGAAAAAAACAAAAAAATAGCACTTGATTTGTATGGTACAATGTACTACTATAAATGAAGCGCAGAAAACTGTAAAAGACAACATTTGAGAGATGAAAGCCTATGAAAGATTACAGAAAAAATTGTTCCAAAGAAGAGTTGGAATACTTGAATTCCTACAATTCCGAAAAATATAAAAAGCCATCGGTTACCGCGGATATTGTGATCTTTACGATGGATGAAGAGGATGATCTGTGTATCCTGCTGATCCGCCGTGGCGCCTTCCCTTACAAAGGATTCTGGGCGATCCCGGGAGGGTTTATGGAAGTGGATCAGGAGTCCGTCGACGAGGCGGCAGAACGGGAGTTGTTTGAAGAGACCGGGCTGAAGGATATACCGCTTACGCAGTTATATACCTTCGGCAGTCCGGACCGGGATCCCCGGATGCATGTGGTATCGGTGGTCTACACCGCCCTGGTACCGAAGGAAAAATTGCAGATCAAAGCCGGAGATGATGCAAGTGATGCAAAGCTCTTTAAAGTGTGTTATGATATTGATGGTGTATTTTTCCGAAATGGTTCACAGACCATACCGAAAGAGCGACTGGCATTTGATCATGCGGATATCATCCAGCTGGCGATCAAACGGTTGCGGAACCGCATTGATTATGAACCCGACGCATTTGCATTGTTAAAGGACCGATCTTCGTTTACGATCTACGAATTGAAACGGATCCATGAAAGTATCAAGAACCGGTCACTGGATACGGCAAACTTCCGGAAAGCGTTTTTCCGAAGTTACCTGGCATCCGGAACGGTTCGGGACAGAGGCGAGAAAAGGGAAGATGCAGGACGCAAACCTGCGGAGTTATATGAATTCATCGGATAAAAAGGAGGACACTACTATGAAAAAAGCGTTGATCATCGTTGATATGCAGAAGGATTTTGTAACCGGATGTCTGGGCAGCAAGGAAGCACAGGCAGTGGTGGACGGCATCAAAACGTATGCCGACGGTTTTGACGGGGACATCTATTTTACGATGGATACCCACAAGGAAGATTACCTGGAAACCCAGGAGGGCAAGAGACTTCCGGTAACCCACTGCGTTCGCGGCAGCGAGGGCTGGGAGATCTTGGATGAACTGAAGGCCATCCCGGCAAAGCAGATCTTTGAAAAGCCGGTATTCGGATCCAGAGCGTTGGCAGAAGCTATCGCCGCAAACAAGTACGATGAAGTTTACCTTTGCGGTGTATGCACCGGTATCTGCGTGCTCAGCAACGCGATCCTCATCAAGGCATACGATGCGGATGTGCGGGTGGCGGTACTCGGCGAACTGTGTGCCTGCGTAACCCCGGATACACACAAGACCGCATTGGATGCAATGAGAACAGCACAGATTGACATTATCTAATTTCATACAAGAAAGAGAGGAAACATCTTATGAAACTGCAGCCGATTATTGTAAGCCTGTTGGAAACGGACCTTTATAAATTCAGCATGGGTCAGGCAATCTACCATCAGTATCCGGATTACAAGACCACCTGGACCTTTAAGTGCCGTAATACCGATGTGAAGTTTACCGCCGAAATGATCGAGGAGATCAAAGAACAGATCAAAGCATACTGCGATCTGCGCTTTACCGAGGAGGAACTGGCATATCTGGATACCATCGAGTGGTTCAAGGGATCCTACATCGATTTCCTGCGTCTGTGGCATCCGCGTTATGAGGATTTCGAGATCACAACCGATGCGGAATGCGGACTGGCGATCGATACCAGAGGTACCTGGCTGAACACCTCCATGTATGAGATCCCGACCCTGGCGATCGTTAACGAAGTATACTTCCGTATGGCATACGATTACAATCACCTGATCCAGAGCTTTAAGGAGCGCCTGGATGAGAAATACGAGAATCTGCGCAACGGAAAATATTATCTGGGTGTGTTCTCCGAGTTCGGTCTGCGAAGAAGACTTTCCGCAGAGGCACAGGAGCTTGCAGTGCAGAAATTTGCTACGCTGAATAAGGATCTGAAGTGCGCTTCGACCTTTATCGGTACTTCCAATGTGTATCTGGCAAAGAAGTTCGGTGTGAAGCCGGTCGGCACCATGGCACACGAGTGGATCATGTGCGTAGGTCAGGGTAACCACAAGCACAACCCGGCATATTCCAACTGGTACGCTCTGGAAGCGTGGGTAAAGGAATACGGCGTATTGAACGGTACTGCATTGACCGATGCGATCACCACCGACTGCTTCTTAAAGGACTTCCAGTTGACCTATTCCACACTGTTCTCCGGTGTTCGTCACGATTCCGGCGATCCGATCGAATGGGGCGAGAAGATGATCGCACATTACGAGCGACTGGGCCTGGATCCCAAGACCAAGACCCTGCTGTTCTCCGATTCCCTGGACTTTGAACGGGCGGACAAGATCTGGAGACACTTTAACGGCAAGGCAAAGGTGGCATTCGGTATCGGAACCTATCTGGCAAACGATACGGATGTGGAGCCGCTCAACATCGTAATGAAGACTACGGCCTGCAACGGACAGGATGTGGCAAAGATCTCGGATGTGGAAGGCAAGGGAATGTGCAAGAATCCGGACTATGTACACTATCTGAAACGATGCATCCAGTGGAGAATGGAGCACGAAAAATAAAAAAGTGACTTGAAGAACGAAGGAAACCTGCAACGGGGACGATTCGGAATGTCGGTTTGAAAAAGAACCGATATTGCGGGCGTCCCCGTTGAAGTGCGTTTGATAAGTACAAAATAACCCCATAAAATCTGCAACCGGGATCCGTATCCTATACAGGTTGTAAATAAACTGCAGTGAGGGTGAATATGGAAACAACAAAGAAAAACCATCCCGTGGTATCGGGTGTAATTTTGGTTCTGTGTGTGATCAGTCTTTTGCTGAGCATACTTTCCGGTATGCTGCGCCATACGCTTTCGAAGAACCATATCCAGAGTGTTGTCTCGGATACAAAGATCAGTGAACTGGCGATCGGAGATGCCGTCTATACAGCGATACAGATTTCGGCAGAAACGATAGACGATGCGGATTATTCCTCGTTTGTCAAGCATATCAATCGCAATACCACCATCGCCGAGATCCTGTATAAGGTGCTCAAGGCAGAGAACGAAGAGCTCCGTAAGAAGAATATCAAAAGCGCACTGGACAATAAGCAGTTCAAAAAGCAATTGGGCGCACTGATCGCGTCTTACATCGATAATCTGCTGTACGATCACGGAGACGGCAAGCTGGACGCCGATAAGGTGGAAGATCTGATGGAAGCCTTTTATGACGGTATGAAGCTTTCGGAAGAGGACGATGAGAATGATCGTGCCGCTGCATGGAAGGAAGCCTTTCTGGAGGTGGACGAGGAGGCTTTGGAAGCGTATTCCGTGGAGCATATTGCGGAGGTGATCCCGCTGACACCGCTGCGGGTAGTGGTTTCTCCGATATTCATGCTCGGGCTGCTGCTGCTGGGCATTTTATTGCTGGCAGCGGCCATCGTATTGGATTACCGGACACCGAAGGATGCTGTGAAAAAACTGGTCATTGTGACGGTTTCCGGCGGCGTTCTGATTGGGCTGGTTTTGATCGTAACCCGAAATTGCGGCGAAATGCTGCTTCGAAAAAATGTGGAAGAAATGGAGTTCGGCGATTCGCTTGCGGAAATGGTCGAAAACTTAAATGAGTTGGAAAAACTCGAATGGTGGATGGCGGCAGAAAAGGAACGCAGAGAACTGCGGCAGAATCCCCCGAGCAGGCCGCAGGTTGTTACGATTTCTCCGACTCCGACCGCAGCACCGCAGACGGGACCGGAATTTAATATCTATTGCTTTAACTCAGAACTGCAGGACCGGATGGAAGACCATTATCCCGGGTATACAAAGATCGATTCAACGCATGGACAGATCGGGGATATGAGGATTCACTTTATCATTATCCCCAGCGAGAATTATCAGGAACAGCTGGAAAATGCATTGTGCAGAAACGATAATATCAGCGATGATGAAAGGGTAGATCTGTTCCTGATGGAACCGGAATACGCAAAGAAGTTTATCGATGAGAATAAGGATTTTGCTATTCCGCTCGATGATCTGGGCATTACGGACGCAGACATTGCGGACCAGTATGCGTATACCAGAGATCTGGTTACGGATCAGAGCGGCAGTGTACGGGCGGTTGCCTGGCTGGCGCAGCCCGGAGTTATGATCTATAGCCGGGATCTCGCAAAGCAGGTGCTGGGATCCGAGGATCCGAAGGATGTGCAGGAAGCGGTCAAGGACTGGGATGCATATTACGAGACGGCCGAAAAAATGGCGCAAAACGGGTATATGATGACCGCGACCATAGAGGATAATTACAGAGTTTACTACCAAAATCTGTCATCGCCGTGGGTTGAGAATAACAAGATCACCATCGATCCGGCTATGGAGGAATGGGCCAAAGGAGCCGCACAGATGGTATCGGACGGATCGACGGATTATGATTATCTGTGGAGCATGGACTGGAGCAAAGGGTTTTATCCGGAGAGGAATGTATTCTGCTATTTCGGACCCAGTTGGTTTTATGAGTGGTGTATGTATGTGGATGACATCTCCTCTGTCGCCGGACAGGGCGGATGGGCCGTTACCGAGGGGCCGCAGAGTTTTTACTGGGGCGGAACCTGGATGGCAGCAGCACGCGGAACCTTATATCCGGAAGCGGCAGCCGAGATCATGCGGACCATGACGATGGATGAATCGGTTTTGGCGGAAATCGCGGAAGAAGAAAAGGAATATGTCAACAATCGCACCGTTATGGGAAATGCAGCACAGAATCCTGCATTTGAGAAGGACTTGCTGGGCGGACAGAATCCGAATGCCATTTTGGACCATGCCGGCACGCAGGTGGATGTTTCCTATGCGACCGAGTATGATACTTTTTGTAACGACGCGTTCCTCTCGGCAATGAAACCGTTTATCTGCGGTCAGAAGAGTTATGATGAGGCGTGCGAAGACTTTTACCGGACGGTAGAAAACGAGTATGGGTGGCTGTCACATTAAGAGCATCCCTTTGTGTTAACGGCGTTTTTGTGCTATAGTTATGTAGTAAAAAGATCTTGAAAAAGGACGGATGCGGGGGTGAGACAACCTATGGATAAAAAACTGGAAAGCATTGAATTTAAATACTTAAAAAGCCTTTCCAATCAGTTCCCGAATATCGCGGCGGCTTCGACCGAGATCATCAATCTGCAGGCGATCATGAATCTGCCGAAGGGCACGGAACATTTTCTGACGGACATTCACGGGGAGTGCGAGCAGTTCAATCATGTGATGAAGAACGGCTCCGGTTCCGTACGCAGAAAGATCGATGAAGAATTCGGCAATACGCTGAGCGAAAAGGATAAACGGTCTTTGGCGACGCTGATCTATTATCCCAAGGAAAAGCTGGCGATCGTGGAAGAGGAAGAAGAGTTTCTGGAAGACTGGTACAAGGTGACGCTGCATCGTCTGGTGCGTATGCTGACCCGTGTATCTTCCAAATATACCAGATCCAAGGTAAGACGGGCGCTGCCGAAGGATTTTGCGTATGTCATCGAAGAACTGATCACCGAAAAGGAAGAGCTGGAAGATAAGGAACTGTACTACAACGAGATCATTCATACGATCATCAACATCGGCAGTGCACCGCAGTTTATCATTGAACTGAGCGAACTGATCCAGCGCATGGTCGTGGATCATCTGCATATCGTCGGCGATATCTTTGACCGCGGTAAAGGCCCGCATATCATTATGGATACGCTGATGCGGTATCATTCGCTGGATATTCAGTGGGGCAATCACGATGTGATCTGGATGGGCGCGGCAGCCGGGGATATGACCTGCATTGCCACCGTGATCCGCAATTCGGCCCGTTACGGCAATCTGGACACCCTGGAAGAGGGCTACGGCATCAACCTGGTGCCGCTGGCGACTTTTGCGCTGCAGACCTATGCAAAGACCGATTGCAGTGTTTTTGCCATCAAATACGACGATGATTACAATACCAGAGACCTGGAACTGGATATGCGTATGCACAAGGCCATTTCTATCCTGCAGTTCAAGCTGGAAGGCGCTACGATCCGCAGACATCCGGAATGGGGAATGGACGACCGGCTGCTGTTGGATAAGATCGATTACGAAAAACGCACCGTTCAGTGCTACGGAAAAGAGTATGCGATGAACGATGTGGATTTCCCGACCGTGGATCCGCGCAATCCGTATGCATTGACGGAAGACGAGCAGCTGGTGATGGAGCGCCTGGTTGCGGCATTTAAGCACAGCGAGAAACTGCAGAAACATGTGAAGTTCCTGTATTCCAAGGGCGCAATGTATAAGGTGCACAACTCCAATCTGCTGTACCACGGCTGCGTTCCGATGGATGAGAACGGCAACTTCCGGTCGCTGACGATCGCCGGAACGGAGTATAAGGGCAAGGCGCTGTACGATGCGCTGGAAACCTACGCAAGAAAAGGCTATTACTCCAAGGATCCGGAGGAGCGGCAGTTCGGACGGGATATTCTCTATTACATTTGGGCAGGACCGAATTCGCCGGTGTACGGCAAGGACAAGATGGCAACCTTTGAACGGTATTTCCTGGAAGATAAGGAAACGCATAAGGAGATCAAGAATCCGTATTACAAGCTTTACAACAACGAGGATGTGGTCAATTCCATTATGCAGGAGTTTGGCCTGAGCCTGGCCAATTCCCACATCATCAACGGACATGTGCCGGTGGAAGTGGCAAAGGGTGAGACCCCCATCAAGTGTGGCGGCAAGCTGTTGGTCATCGACGGCGGTTTCTCCAAGGCATACCAGGCCAAGACCGGTATTGCAGGATACACTTTGGTAGCCAATTCCCACGGTATGTATCTGGTCAGCCACCAGCCGTTTGAGAGCAAGGAAGTGGCAGTACGAACCGAAGCGGATATCGTCAGCGAGCGCATCCCTGTGGAGATGGCGCCCAGACGTATCATGGTTGCGGACACCGATGTCGGCAAGGAACTGAAGGAAAGCATCAGCCAGCTGGAAAAACTGCTGGAAGCCTACCGCGAGGGCATCATTCTGGAAAAATAGAACCCTACCCCTTGCCTTCCTCTTGAGGGGACAACATTAAAAACCGGTGAGATTTCTCTCACCGGTTTTCTTATATTACTTGGAATCTTCGAACAATTGCTTAGTTCTGGTCTTCCCACTTCCAGTTTACAATTTCCGGAAGGTCTACACCGAAATCTGCGATGTACTGCTTGTGCTCAACCAGCTTGTCGCTCATCTTCTGATACAGATAAGCGCCACGGTTGCCCAGCTGCGGCAGGAACTTCAGTGCATCCTGTACCAGGTGGAAACGGTCGATGTCGTTCTGTACACGTACGTCGAAAGCAGTAGTGATAGTACCTTCTTCTTTGTAACCGCGTACATGCATCAGACGGTTGTTGTGACGACGATAGGTCAGCTCGTGAACCAGTGTTGCATAGCCGTGGAAGTTGAAGATTACCGGCTTGTTGGTTGTGAACAGCATATCGTACTCTGCATCGGACAGGCCGTGCGGATGCTCGGTCTGCGGAACCAGCTTGAACAGGTCAACTACGTTGATGAAACGGATCTTGATATCCGGCAGCTCCTTACGAAGGATGGATACTGCAGCAAGTGCCTCGAGGGTCGGAGTCTCACCTGCGCAAGCGAATACGATATCCGGCTCCTGGCCCTGATCGTTGGAAGCCCAATCCCAGATGCTGATACCCTGTGTGCAGTGCTTAACAGCTTCCGGCATGGACAGCCACTGCGGACGCGGATGCTTGGAAGCGATCACAACGTTTACATAGTTGCGGCTCTTCAAGCAGTGATCCATAGTGGACAGCAAGCAGTTGGTATCTGCCGGCAGGTAGATACGAACAACGTCTGCCTTCTTGTTAGCAATGTGATCCATAAAGCCCGGATCCTGATGAGTAAAGCCGTTGTGGTCCTGCTGCCATACAGTGGAGCACATCAGAAGGTTCAGAGAAGCGATCTCCTCTCTCCAAGGCAACTGGTTGCAAACCTTCAACCACTTAGCATGCTGAGCACCCATAGAATCGATGATTCTGGAGAATGCTTCGTAGGTATTGAAGAAACCGTGACGACCGGTGAGCAGGTAACCTTCCAGCCAGCCTTCGCACATATGCTCGGAAAGCATGGAGTCCATTACACGGCCGAAGCGGGACAGATGATCGTCCATATCGGACTGATCAGCGTTCCAGTCTCTGTTCTCAACTTCGAATACGGAAGAGAAGCGGTTAGAGTTGTTCTCATCCGGAGAGAAGATACGGAAGTTCTTAGCTTCAGCGTTCAGCTTGAAGATATCACGGATGTAGTTGGACAGGTTGGAAGTATCCTGGCTATCCTTTGCGCCGTGAGCTTCAGTATCAAATGCATAATTACGGAAATCCGGGAGACGCAGGTCACGAAGCAGCTTACCGCCGTTTGCGTGCGGGTTCATACCCAGTCTTGCATCACCTACCGGGCACAGAGCCTCGATCTCCGGAAGTACACGACCGTTCTCGTCGAACAGTTCTTCCGGCTTGTAGCTGCGCAGCCACTCTTCGAGCATACCAAGGTGCTCCGGCTTGTCCATCATGATAGGTACCTGGTGAGCCAGGAAGTTGCCTTCGATACGGTTGCCGTCTACTACCTTCGGACCGGTCCAGCCCTTCGGTGTACGCAGAACGATCATCGGCCATACCGGACGGGTAGCGTCGTTGTTCTCACGAGCGTTCTTCTGGATTGCCTGGATCTTTTCAACAACGATATCCATGGTCTCAGCCATCTTGCGATGCATTTCCATCGGCTCTTCGCCTTCTACGAAGTACGGCTCCCAGCCATTACCATGGAAGAAGTCGATCAGCTCCTGCTTGGAAAGACGACCGAAGATGGTCGGGTTAGCGATCTTGTATCCGTTCAGGTGAAGGATCGGAAGAACAGCACCGTCGCCTACCGGGTTGATGAACTTGTTGCACTGCCAGGAAGTAGCCAGCGGGCCGGTCTCAGCTTCGCCGTCACCTACAACAACAGTAGCGATCAGTTCCGGGTTATCAAAGATAGCACCGCAAGCATGTGCGATGGAATAACCCAGCTCACCACCTTCGTGGATGGAACCCGGAGTTTCCGGAGCGCAGTGGCTCGGTACACCGCCCGGGAAAGAGAACTGCTTGAACAGTTTCTGCATACCTTCCTCGTCACGGGAGATGTTCGGGTAGATCTCGCTGTAAGAACCGTCGATGTAATCGTTAGCGATAAAGAAGTTTCCGCCGTGTCCCGGGCCGGACAGAAGGATCATGTCCAGATCGTAACGCTTGATGGCACGGTTGCAGTGCAAGAAGATGAAGTTCTGGCCGGGAACGGTTCCCCAGTGACCTACGATCTTCTTCTTTACCATATCAGCGGTCAGAGGCTTCTTCAGAAGCGGGTTCTCCAACAGGTACAGCTGACCTGCAGACAGGTAGTTGGCCGCACGGAAGTACTTGTCCATGGTGGCTAAAAGTTCTTCGGTGATAGGGCCTTTTTCAACGATGTTGTTTTCCATAGTTGTATCCTTTCTTCTCCTATATATAGTATATGATATATAATCCGTTCCTTACCATACATCATTGCGGGGATTATTGTCAATGGGAGAAATTTCTTAAAAAATGGGTCGAATTATGGTTTTTATCGTGAAAATGTCAAAAAATGACGGTGGAAATTTTGCTATTGTGCCTAAAACATGGTATAATCTACAGCAACAACAAGATGTAGAGGTGATATCCGGGGCAGCCTATGTATACGGAAGAAGAAACAAAACAGATCTCAAAACTGGCGGCGCAGGCGATGGATCTTGCAAAAGACAGCCTGCTGATCCATCTGCGCTTTCTGGACCGGGCGCTGGCAAAACTGGTGATACAGGAGCGCTGGGGGCTGGAAGGGCTGGCAACGGATACGCAGACGCTGTATTACGATCCGTTGTATGTGCTGCGTTTGTACAAAAAGACGCCGGCGGCATTGAGCAGGGCCTGTCTGCACAGCCTGTTGCATTGTATCTTTTCGCATACCTACGGCTATGAAAAAATGGATGCCGAGCGCTGGGATCTGGCGGCGGATATCGCAACGGAAGCCGTGATCGTGGAGTTGGATCTGGAATCCGTGACCCTGGAAAATGATGTGGAACTGCTCGGCAAACTGAAAGTACTGCGGCAGGATGCGGGCGGACTCACGGCGGATAAACTGTATCGTTATTTCAAACGGACGGATCTGCCGAAGCAGACGATCGCGGATTATCAAAAAAGCTTTGCCAAAGATCTACATATATATTGGAAAGCGCAGGAGCGAATGGAGCTTACGGAAGAAGAATGGCAGCAGATCTCCAGGCGGATCCGCGCGGAACTCAAGTCCTTTACCGAAAACCGCGGTATGGGAGAAGCGCTGAAAGAAAGTCTGGAAGAATCGACCAAAGAACGCTATGATTATCATCAGATCCTGCAACGCTTTATGGTGATGGGGGAGCGGATGGGCGTCAACGAAGAAGAGTATGACTACATATATTATACCTACGGACTTACGACCTATGGCAATCTGCCCCTGGTGGAACCGCTGGAATATCGGGAGGAAAAGCGCGTCCGCGAATTTGTGATCGCCATCGATACCTCGGCTTCGTGCAGCGGTACCATCGTAAAAGCTTTTCTGCGCAGGACCTTTGAACTGCTCAAGGAAGGGGAGAGTTTCTTTCAGCAGGTCAATATCCACATCCTGCAGTGCGACAGTGAGATCCAGAGTGATGTAAAGATCACCAACCGCGAAGAACTGGAACAGTATCTTACGGAGATCTCCTTAAGAGGTTTCGGCGGTACGGATTTCCGCCCGGTCTTCTCCTATGTGGAGGAATTGCAGGAGCAGGGCGAGTTTGAAAACCTGAAAGGGCTGATCTACTTCACGGACGGCTTCGGCATCTATCCGCCCCTGCAGCCGCCCTACGATGTGATCTTTGCCTTTTTAAACGAAGACAAAACCCGCGGCCCGGTCCCGCCCTGGAGTATGAAGGTGGTATTAGAGGAAGAAGATCTGGAAGAAAAGACAGCGAAGAAAGTGCCCGAAGATTAGGAGGGCTATCTGCCTTCCCCCACTTGCGGGGGGATTCCTTGCGATGTAGAACAACCAATAAACAACAGAGGAACGATTTATGAATATCAGTCAAGCCAAAGAAACCATACGCAACACCGTACAACTCTATTTAAAGAAAGATGACTACGGCACCTACCGCATTCCGATCGTGCGCCAGCGTCCCATCTTTTTGCTGGGAGCGCCGGGCATCGGCAAGACGGCCATCATGGAGCAGATCGCGCAGGAGATGGGGATCGCGCTGGTGAGTTATTCCATGACGCATCACACCAGACAGTCCGCCCTGGGCTTGCCGTTCATCACGCAAAAGCAGTACGGGGACGAGGAATACTCCGTTTCGGAATACACCATGAGCGAGATCATCGCTTCCGTATACGAGACCATGGAGCGAAGCGGATTAAAGGAAGGCATTTTGTTCCTGGACGAGATCAACTGCGTATCGGAAACCTTATTCCCGTCGATGCTGCAGTTTTTGCAGTACAAGGTCTTCGGACGCCACGCCGTGCCGGAAGGCTGGGTGATCGTCACCGCCGGCAATCCTCCGGAGTACAACCGCATGGTGCGCGAATTTGATGTGGTGACCATGGACCGTATGAAACTGGTGGAAGTGGAGCCGGATCTGAAAGCATGGCAGCGCTATGCCGGGGAACACCGCTTGCACGCAGCCGTTATGAACTATCTGGAGATCCGCCAGGATCACTTCTATGTGATGGAACTGAATGCCAAAGGCCGCAGTTATGTGACGGCCCGCGGCTGGGAAGATCTTTCGGAGATCCTGCTTTTATATGAGGAAGAAAATCTGAAAGTCGATGAGGCGCTCATCGGTCAGTATCTTCATAATGAAAAAGTCGTAAAGGAATTTGCGGCATACTATGAATTGTTTAATAAGTACAAACGGGATTATCATATCGCGGAGATCTTAAAAGGCCAGGCGGATGCGGCGGCGATCAAGCGGGCGCAGAATGCACGATTTGACGAGCGGATCTCCCTGCTCGGTATGCTCTCCGACCGTGTGGAAACGGATATGCAGGAGGTACTGGCCAGAGCGGATGTGCTGACGACCGTGCAGCCGATACTGAAAGGTATGAAAGTACAGGCGGAGAACGGCGCAGAGCAGGAGCAGGTGACCGGCATCGCTTATAAGGCATTGGAACACCGGCAGCAGCAGAGAAAGAAACTCATTGCCGGCGGTGCATTGTCCGAGTCGCAGCGCAGACAGGAGATCCGCACGGATGCCTTTTTGGACGAGATCATTCACGCAATGAACGCATCCGGCGCAAGCGATGCGAAAGGCAGTTTTGACGCGGCAGCAACACTATATACCCAGGCACTGGCGGTATTGCAGGAGAGTACGGCACAGGTGCAGGCGGAACTGAAGGCGCTGTTTGCATTTGCGGAAGAGGCTTTCGCGGAAGGCAACGAAATGATGATCCTGCTGACCAGACTCACCGTGAGCAAGACGGCATCGCGCTTTATCGGACTGTTCGGCAGCGAGGAATACCTGCGTCTTTCGAGCAGCATGATGGTATCGGAACGCAGCGGAGCCTTAAAAGAAGAAATATTAAAACTGGATCTGTAAACTCGATGTAGCGGCGGAAGTGACTTTAACCGTTAGCCGAACGAACTATATATCAAATGTGTTGTTATTAGTATGAACGAAATCAAAATTTCTCTCTCCGGTGCCGAACTTTATTTCGCGCCGCAGGAGACGGACAATCAAATAACAGCTGTTCTCACCCGAATGGATGGCAATCTGGCGGAACTATCCATCCCTGCGCAGATCGACCACGACGGCACATACATCCCGGTATCCGGCATCGGCCGCAAAGCGCTGATGGGCAACCGCCGCCTGCAGAAACTGCTGCTCCCGGAATCTTTGCAAAAGATCGATGACTGGGCGTTGGCGGGCTGCCGGCGATTAAAAGAAGTCGTTATGCCCAGAACTGCGCTTGGGAAAGGCGTGTTCCAGGATTGCGACGGGCTGCGCAAGATTTATCTTTCCGATGGCGAAAGCGAAGATGCGGCGGCACTGCTTTCGGAAGTGGCGAGACACGATATCGTCTATCTGATGGATCTTTCCGCGGTCGGCAGCGCCGAATGGTTGCGGCAGTGGGATGCGTGGCTGCTGCGTTTTCTGGACCAGTCGGACCAGGAAGGTTATTCCGGACAGGTGCCATGCGGGGAAGAGGATTACGGCACTTCGGATGTGGGCTCCTATGAGAGCGGACGCCGGCGGGAAAAGGCAGAACGCTGCCTGCTGCGTCTGATGTATCAGGAAGGCCTGGATGCGGATCTGAAAAAACGCCTGGCGGATTACATCGGCGGGCACACCAAAGGTTCCGCGGATGGGGAAGAAGCCTGGCAGATGCTGTTAAAGAAGCATCCCGAGGAAAAGGAATGGTATCAGGCATTTGCGGATCACGGCGGGCTGACGGAGCAGAACCGGGACGCACTGCTTGCGGATATCCCGGAAGAATATGCGGAGATGAAAGCATTTTTCATCAACCGTGGTCAGGCGGAGAAAAAGACGGAAGATTTCTTTTCGAAACTGGCGTTGTAAGAGCAGGAGATATCCGGCAATTTCGGTTGCATTTCATAAACGGATAAGGTAAAATACGAAATGGTGATCCGCAAGCCGGATCGCGTGTGGGATCATAGCTCAGCTGGGATGAGCGTCCGCTTGACGTGCGGGAGGTCACAGGTTCGAGCCCTGTTGGTCCCACGGATCAGGTCACAAAGTCAATTTTGTGGCCTTTTTTCATGCCGAAATTTGCGACGGAGCAAGGGGCTACTATATATAGTAGAGTCGGCACGAATCCTTGCGATTGACATAACTTGGTCAAGGTGTTATAGTCGCATAAGATTGCAGGGCAATCGTTTATTATCACAGAGGAGTACGGTTTATGCATGAAGTGCTGATCGCGCTGCTGGCTGCAGTGTTTGCTTTTGTCGGATCTTTTATTCTTTTAAAACTCAATCTTCCGTTTATGCCCAAGGACGGCGGTAAAGTGGCCGTGACGCCGAAGGGAGAAGTGGTAGAAGTCAATGCCGCATCCCGCGGAAAGACCACGGGCGTAGGGCTTTTGTTTACCATAGTCTGGTATCTGATCAGCCTGGGTGTGTACGGTTTTACAGAGGGCGTCAATGTACAGCTCCTCATCAATCTGGGCCTGTTGTTTGCCATGACCATGGCCGGCTTTTTGGATGACGCCGCAAAAGAACACTGGAGAGACCGGACCAAGGGCGGCATCGACCTGATCATCGCGATCGTTGTGACGGCAGTCTTTCTGCTTTACAATGACACGGAAGTTTATTTCTTCCAATGGCATATGACCCTGCATCCGGCGGCTTATGTGGCACTGGCACTCGTAATGCTCTGGGCATCCGTAAATGTAACGAACTGCAGTGACGGTGTGGACGGTCTGTGCGGTGGCGTGACCATCGTGGAGGCGGTTGCATTCTTTCTGATCTTCCCGGATCTGCCCAAGGAGTACGGCGGTATGGCGCTTACCCTGGCAGGTGCGTTGATCGCTTATCTCCTCTTTAACTGGTTCCCGAGTTCGGCACTGATGGGAGACGGAGGTTCCCGTCCGATCGGGCTGTTCCTCGGTATGCTGGCAATGCAGAGCAAGCATCCGTTCGCATTGCTGTTGTTATCTCTGGTATTCATCTTTGACGGCGGCGTGGGCCTGGTCAAAGTGTTTTTGAAGAGAAGATTTAAGATCGTGATCCTGGAAAAGATCCGTTATCCGTTCCACGATCATCTGCGCAAAAATCTGAACTGGAATGTACCGAATACTTCCATGTTGGCGATCGGTGCGGAGCTGGTCTGCGCGGTGATCTGCGGTGTGCTGATGCTGTTGTTTGGCTGAGTATAGGTTGTTTTTTCGGGTGTAAAATAGTATAATATTGGCTGTTGTTTGAGTAAAAAACGGAGACATCACAGAATGAGAGTCGGCAGGTGGATCGGCGCTCCGGCAGCGGTTGGTGCTGCATTTGTATTGAGCGCCTGCGAATTTATGGGATTGACAACTGGAGAGACACCGGTAGAGCCGGCGGAGGTTTCCGTGAGTGCGGATGCGATCCGTCTGGAGGATCAGGCGCCTGCAGCGATGGGACTGGATGTGGTGAGCAGCACCGGCGAGATTCATGTGGGACCGGAGGATCCGACACCCACACCGACGCCTACGGAAGCGGTATCGGAAAATACGGTGACAGCTGTATCGGAGAATTCCGTATCCGGAAATGCGGCATCGGTGGCGGTGGAAGGGGCGTATGACCTGACGGCACTTAGGAATATGAACTTTTCGGAAGAGCAGATGGCAGAGATCATGGCATTTTATGACGGTGCCGTTTTTGCCGGAGATTCGGTGTTGCTGGGCTTCCGAAATTATGCGGCACGCAGTTCGGACGGATTTTTGAAGCAGTTGCAGTTTTTGGCATCCGGGTCCTTTTCCCTGCACAATGCGTTCTGGCCGGTCAATGACAAGAGCGTGCATCCGCTGTATCAGGGCGAGCAGCATCCGGTATGGGAATCCATTCAGATGGTCGGAGCGAAGAAGGCGTTCCTTTTCTTCGGGATCAACGATGTGAGCCTGGGAATGGATGAATCGATATCATTGTATCCGCAGTTGATCGGCAAGATCAAAGAACTGTCGCCGGATATCGAGATCACGATCATCAGTGCCACCTATACATTAAAAGACGCAGGCACCAAGGGGCTGAACAATACCAACCTGGCGGCCTTTAACGAAGCCATCAAGGCACAGGCCGAGGAGAACGGCTGGGGCTATATCGATATGGCGACCGTGCTTTCCGACGGGGAAGGCAATCTGGCAGCACAGTATTGCAGCGACGGTTTTGTGCACGAGACGGCAGCGGCCTATGAGGTTTGGACCAAGATGCTGATCCGCCACGCGGCAGAGCAGTTGGGCTATGAGACGCCGGAGATGGAGGAGATCCTGGTGATGCCGGAGCCCACCGAGACGGTTTCGGAAAATGCGGCGGAAGAAAAAACTGCCGAAGAAGCAGAGCCCAGCACGGGAGAAACAACGGAAGAGCAACCGGAAGAAAATACCGAAGAGAGTGTTGCGGCGGAGGAGACGCCGGCAGCACAGTAAGAAAAAGTTTTGCAAAGCGGCAAAACGGGAGGAGAAGATTATGAAAAAGAAAACATTATTGATCTGCGGCCTGGCGATGCTGTGCCTGGCCGGATGTAACGGAGAGAAACAGCCGGCAGTGGCAGAGCCGACACAGGCAGCAGCGGCACCGACCGAAGAAGCGGCAGCGCCGACGGAAGAAGCCGTTGCGGCATTGCAGCCGAGCGAGATCTATGAAGTGATCAAGACCACTTACGAACTGCCGGATATGTATGAGGCAGACGCGGACTGGCTGATGAACTATTACGGGATCGATGCCACTATGCTTTCCGACTATATTTTTGCGGAAGGCGACGAGGTGCATGCGGATCGCGTGATCATTTTGAAAGTTGCGGATGAGGCAAATATCGCAGCCGTAGAAGAAAAGCTGAATGCGGTACTGGGGCAGTTGTCTTCTCCGGAAATGCTTTCTTATCTGCCGGAGCAGGCGGATATGATCAAGGCGGCATCCGTAAAGAAAAAGGGCGATGTTCTGTATCTGGTGATCTCACCGGATGCGGCAGGGATCGAAACGATCATTCAGACCAGTCTGGCAGGACAATAAGAGAGCGGTATATGTATGGTATTTAGCAGTCTGCCGTTTTTGTTTTTCTTTTTACCGGCATTCCTAATCCTATACTATTTATTTCCCGGCAGGGCGAAAAATTTCGTCCTGCTGGTCTTTAGTTTGATCTTTTATGCATGGGGCGAACCGGTCTATATCCTCTTGATGCTGTTGTCGTCATTTGTTGACTATCTGGACGGCATATTGCAGGAAAAATACGGTACGACGCTCTTTCGAAAGCGCCTGTTTCTGAGCGTGGCGCTGCTCATCAATTTCTCATTACTGGCATACTTTAAATATGCGGATTTTGCGGTGGGGATCTGGAACCGACTGACCCCGTGGGATGCGACGCTACCCGGTGTGGCCTTGCCGGTGGGCATCAGTTTCTATACCTTCCAAACTGTGAGCTATTCTATTGATGTTTATAAGGGAAGGGTGAAAGTGGAGCATAATTATTTGTCGTACCTGACCTATGTATCCATGTTTCCGCAGCTGATCGCCGGACCGATCGTGCGTTTTTCTACGGTGCAGGAAGAACTGCATCAGCGTACGGTCTGCGAGAGCGGCTTCGTGCGCGGTATGAAGCGTTTCCTGTTAGGATTGCTGCGCAAGGTATTGATCGCCAACCAGATCGGTGCGCTGTGGGATACGATTCGCGTGGCGGACGGGATCAGTGTAGCTACGGCGTGGCTGGGGCTCTTATGTTTTACCTTGCAGCTGTATTATGATTTTAGTGCCTACAGCGATATGGCCATCGGCCTGGGCTGGATGCTGGGATTCCATTTCCCGGAAAACTTCATCTATCCGCTCAGCGCAACCTCCATTACGGACTTTTGGCATCGCTGGCATGTTTCGTTATCGACATGGTTTCGCGATTATGTGTATATCCCGCTGGGCGGTAACCGGGTGGGAACGGCCAAGCATCTGCGCAATATGTTCGCGGTCTGGTTCCTGACCGGTCTGTGGCACGGCGCTTCCTGGAACTTTGTGTTGTGGGGGCTTTATCACGGCATCCTGCTCACACTGGAAAAATATGTGTGGGGCAAAGGTCTGGCGAAGCTGCCGAAGTTTTTACAACATCTGTACGCAATTGTGATCGTGGTATTCGGTTTCGGAATCTTTACGTTTGATGATATGGCGGAGATGGGGCAGTATTTCCCGCAGCTCATCGGCCTTCCGGGCAATGCGCTGATCGGACAGGAGCTGCGCTGGTACGCAGGCAACTATCTGCCGTTTTTGCTGGCAGCGATCCTTTTGGCCTTCCCGGTATATCCCTGGTTTCAGAAGAAACTGGCAGGCGCCAATGCGTATCGCCGCAACCTCTATACCACATGCGGAGCCCTTTTGCTGATCGCTTTGTTTATGGTAGCGGTAGCCAGCCTGGTGCGCGACACCTACAACCCGTTTTTGTATTTCCGTTTTTAAGCTTTCCGGGAAACACATGCCTTCCCCTCGCTTGCGGGGGGAAAACCAGTTCCTACTTAACGAGCTTGCGAGTTTAGTAGGACTGTTCGCCGAAGGGCGGATGAGGGGCACAACTCCTGCCATACGGTAAATAAAAGATTTTACAGATTTAATACAGACAACCATGGAAGAACAAAAAAATCAGGCGACAACTGAACAAGCGGAAAAACAGATCACCCTTACCGACCGTGTCGTAGTCTATCTGATCTGCGCAATGATCCTGTGCTTTGGCATAGCGTTCTTTGTGACGCCGAAAAAAGACTTTTCCGATAATGAGAACCGTACCCTGGCAAAGATGCCGGAGCTGACTTGGGAGAATGTGAAAGGCGGCCGCTTTACGGACGGCATCGGTACTTATGCGGCAGATCATTTCCCCATGCGTGACAGTTTCCTGGGGATCATGACCGAGGCGGAACGCCGCAGCGGCCGGAAAGAGATCAACGGTGTCTATATCGCAAAGGACGGCTCTCTGATCGAAGTCTACGATGCACCGGTCAATACGGAAAAGCAGATCGCGCAGTTCACCAAGCTGGCGCAGAATGTGGAGAATGCACAGTGCTATCTGATGCTGGTACCCACGGCGGTGAGCATCAATGCGGAGCAGTTGCCAAAGACCGCACCGGATGAACTGGCGCAGCGCAGGGAAGATGTGATCACGATTCAGGCGGAAAAAGGTGCATACCGTCCGACCCAGAAGGGGATCATTCGATACATCTATGCGGCCATGCCGGAAGAGATGCAGAACATCGATGTAGCAACACCGCTAAAGCAGGTCAGTGACCGCCGCTTGTATTACCGTACCGATCATCACTGGACCACCGACGGTGCCTATGTCGGATACCTTGCGTTTTGCGAGGCGAGAGGACTTACGCCGATCGCGTTAGAGGACTATACGGCGGAGACCGTTTCGGAAGATTTCTACGGAACCATTTTTTCCAAATTGAATGATACCTATTTTGTACCGGACACGATCGTTTCCTATACGTATCCGGCGTGGGATCTGACCGTGGAGTATTCCGACAGCAAAGAGGTAACGGATACCCCGTACAATCCGGAATATCTGACACAGAAGGATCAGTATTCCTATTTCTTAAACAATATCCATCCGATGGTCACCATCACCAACGATGCGGTGGCCGATGGTGCGATCGCCGTGGTCAAGGACAGCTATGCCAACTGTTTTGTGCCGTATCTGCTGGCGCATTATCACACGGTCTATGTTTTTGACACCCGCTATTACAAGGGCGGCCCGTCCAAGTTTATCAATGAGCATCCGGAGATCACGGATGTGCTCATTCTGTACAATATGAACACCATCGATAACGACACCGGGATCGGCGGCATCTATTAA
The DNA here is from genome assembly GCA_946403625.1 of uncultured Lachnospiraceae bacterium. Lineage (GTDB taxonomy): Bacteria > Bacillota > Clostridia > Lachnospirales > Lachnospiraceae > NK4A136. The sequence goes on along the minus strand of CAMJAP010000009.1, from coordinate 31,281 downwards.
GCCGCATTTTTGAAAAAACTTGCTTTTCGTAAGGCGTTGTAATAAACTATAGCACTAGGGGCGTCGTGCCCGCAGGAGATCATACGGCGTGGGGGAATGCCGTGAGAGTATAAGAGAACATAAAGGAGAATGAACATGAGCAAGAGTTTTGACGATCTGTTGTCGAAAGTATCGGCAGTCAACACCAAGAAAGTTTCCGTAGCTTGTGCACAGGACAGCGCAGTACTGGAAGCAGTGGATGTAGCAAAGAAGAAGGGCATCGCAGATGCGATCCTGGTTGGCGACAAGGCAAAGATGGAGTCCATCGCAAAAGAGATGAACATCGACCTGTCCCAGTTTGAGATCATTGACGAGCCGGATATGATCGCTGCAGCACACAAGGCAGTAGAGCTGGTACACAACGGCAAGGCCGATATGTATATGAAGGGTATCATCGATACCAAGAATTTCTTAAAGAGCGTGCTGGATAAGGAAGTTGGTCTGCGTACCGACAAGACCCTGTCTCACGTATGCGTATTCGAGATCAAAGGTCACGAAGGCCTGCTGTTCTTAAGCGACGTGGCATTCATCCCGTATCCGACACTGGACGATAAGGTAGCGATCATCAACAATACCGTAGAGATCGCCCAGGCTTGCGGTATCGCAGAGCCGAAGGTAGCTCCGGTTGCAGCAGTAGAAGTCGTAAACCCGAAGATGCCGGCTACCGTAGAGGCAGACGAGCTGACCAAGATGTGTGCAGAAGGCAAGATCAGCGGATGCATCGTAGACGGACCGCTGTCTCTGGACCTTGCAATCGATCGTGAAGCTGCAAAACACAAGGGCGCAGAAGGCCGCAAGATCGTTGGTGATGCCGATGTGATCCTGTTCCCGGATATTCACGCAGGTAACCTGGTTTACAAGACCCTGACTCACCTGTGCGATTGCAAGAACGGTAACATCATGACCGGTACCAAGGCTCCGGTTATTCTGACCAGCCGTTCCGATTCCACCGAGGTTAAGGTGAACTCTCTGGCACTGGCTGCGATCGTTGCAGAGCATTTCCAGAACGCATAAATCAAACGACTAAGGAACCGACAGCCATTTGCGGCAGCAATGCAGTGAATGGCTGTTTTTCTGTAATTTATACGCAGTAACAAAAATCATTGCCGATATGTAAAATATATAACGAGCAAACGCGCGGATATCTTAAACATGAAAATGCAGATAATTGCGTTTGTGAGTTTAACGAAGCAGAGAGGATATCGTATGAATATCGTATTACATCAACCCGAGATCCCGCACAATACCGGCGCCATCGGGCGTACCTGTGTGGCAACCGGCACCAAACTGCATCTGATCGAACCGCTGGGCTTTCGTCTGACCGAGCAGGCAGTCAAACGCGCCGGGATGGATTATTGGGACCAGCTGGACTATGCCCGGTATCTCAATTACGAAGACTTTTTGGAGCGCAATCCCGGGGCAAAGATCTGGTATGCGACCACCAAGGCAAAGTATTGTTATACCGATGTGGCGTACGGCCCGGAGGACTATATTATGTTCGGCAAGGAGAGTGCCGGCATTCCGGAAGAGATCCTGGTGGATCACGAGGAGCAGTGCATCCGTATCCCGATGCTGCCGACCATCCGCTCCCTGAATCTGGCCAATTCTGCCAGTATCGTCCTTTATGAGGCACTGAGGCAGCAGGGCTTTGCCGGAATGGAGCAGGCCGGAGAACTGCATCGTCTGCATTGGAAGGGACAGTGATACATTCAGAAAACCGAAAAGGCAACCTGCAGTAGCATGTATTCCAAGCCGGATTGGTAGATAACCATCCGGCTTTTGCGGTATGATACAGGCAGAACCGTTGTACAGGCAACTGATGAGAAAGCGGGGGAAGGATTATGTCTGCAAATTTAGTCGAAGCATTAAAAATTACATGTGTTGTTTTACCGATCCTTATCGGATTACATAAGGTATTCCGAATTTTGATCGAAAAGAAGTATCCCACTATTGTCGTGTACCAGCCGGAGCGGGGGCTTTGCAGGGTAAAAATCTATCGACTGGGCGAACTGGGCGGTTTGCGGTACGGCACTTATGATTTTTGGGGCAGCGACGGCACCTGCAGGTTATATTCCGGTCAGGAATTGCTGGTGCAGATATTCATTCCGCTGTTTGTGATATCGACGCTTTTTGGTGTTATGGATGAGGATCTGCACACCATGAAGGCTTTGATGATAGCGCTTGCTTCGGTATTTGATCTGCTGATATTTGCGCTCATTTTCAAGGGAAGACATCAGGCATATATTGCGTTGAAAAAATACATTCGGAAGAAAGATACTCTGCAGGAGACAATGCCGGAAATGGGCGTCATCTATGACACCAAGCCGGCAGAGGATCTGTGCATGGCGGGCCTGGATCAGGAAGGTCTTTTAACGCACTTTCCGTTGCTTCCGAAGGAGGAAATCTGGCGGATTTATAAGGATTCCAAACTGAAAAAGTATGATCGTTATCAGAGGTTAAAAACGACCTCCAATGTGATCCTTGCCGTGATCGCCGTCGTAACACTGATCACCATTTTGATCACGAAAAATGTACTTATTTTCGGTGCGGGTATGTTTTTGGTATTATTGGAAGGCGTGATCATGGGGCTGTGCGGATTGGGTGCCTGCCCGTATTGCGGAAAAGGCTTCGGACGTTCCGAAGGCGGAAGCTTTTGCTGGAATTGCCGCGGACCTTTGAGCAAAGAGGCTCGGGAACTCTGGCTGCAGGCCAATTCCGCAGACACCGAGGATCAGACACTGCAGGATCTGTAAGGGGGCGTTTTTTCTCGGGGCTTGGAAAAACTCCGGAAAAGTGATATAGTAGTGAGCGTATGAACAGAAGACGGCACGAACTGGCCGGAACCAATAGGAAAAAGGAGACTTTAACATGGCAAAGTTATTGATCATCAATCCGGGCTCCACATCGACCAAGATCGGTGTGTTCGAGGATGAGGAACTGTTATTTGAGGAGACCCTCAGACATTCTACCGAAGAGATCGCACAGTATGCGACCATCGTAGACCAGAAGGATTTCCGTAAAAAGATCATCATGGACTTCATCGCATCCAAGGGTGTGAAAGTAGAGGACCTGGCAGCAGTAGTAGGCCGCGGCGGTATGCTCAAGCCGATCCCGGGCGGTACCTATCCGGTATCCGACGAACTGTTGGAAGATCTGAAGATCGGTAAGCAGGGACAGCACGCATCCAACCTGGGCGGTATCCTGGCTAGAGAGATCGCAGACAGCGTAAATATCCCGTCCTTTATCGTAGATCCCGTGGTTGTTGACGAACTGCAGCCGCTGGCAAGATATTCCGGTGTACCGGAGCTGCCGCGTACCAGCGTATTCCACGCATTGAACCAGAAGGCAGTCGCAAAGCGTTATGCAAAAGAGATCGGCAAGGATTATAAGGATCTGAACCTGATCGTAGTACATATGGGTGGCGGTGTTTCCGTCGGCGCACACAAGGGCGGCCGTATCATCGACGTGTTCAACGCACTGGACGGTGACGGCGCATTCTCCCCGGAGCGTGCAGGTGCAGTACCTCCCGGAGCACTGGTAAAACTGTGCTTCTCCGGTAAGTACGATGAGAAGACCATTTATAAGATGCTGGTAGGTAACGGCGGTTTCAATGCATACCTGGGCACCAACGATGCGCGTGTGGTAGAAGACCGCATCAAGGAAGGTGACAAGAAGGCAGAGGAAGTATACAACGCATTCATCTATCAGATCAGCAAGAATATCGGCGCTCAGGCAGCGGTTCTGGAAGGCAAGGTAGACCAGATCATCCTGACCGGCGGTATCGCATATTCCAAGCTGGTGGTTGCAGAGTTTACCCGCAAGGTAAGCTGGATCGCACCGATCACCGTATACGGCGGCGAAGACGAGCTGCTGGCACTGGCACAGGGCGGCCTGCGCGTGCTGAACGGTGAAGAAGAAGCAATGAAGTATTGATGTGGATTAAGACATCTTTTGCAGACCGGCTCTTACACAGGGCCGGTTTGTTTTATAGGAAAACAGGAGGGATCGGAAATGGCAGAGGATCGTTTAAGCGGAAACCGTATCATAGAGGAGGCAATCGCGGCGCTTCATGAGCAGGGCGGCGTACAGGCACTGGATGCGGTGGCAGAGGCATTTCGCAAGCGCATCAGCGACAATGCGGAACTGGTGATCCCGGTGATGCAGCCGGAGACCGCGGTGAAGAGTATGCGTCCCGGAAAAGGCGCGGGAACAAACGGTCTGTCGGATCTGCGGCTTTTGCAGATGCAGTCGGATGACGGCAAGCGCTGGAATGTGGCCTTTACATCATTGGAAGAGGCCTCCAAAGGCGAAAAGACCACCACGGTAACGATCCCGATGGAAAATGTCCTGCGCGGGGCAAAAGACTTCAAGCAGGAGGCGGGGATCGCGATCAATCCCTTCGGCAAAGCCTTTCTGTTTTCGAAAGAACTGATCGAAAAAACGCTGGCAGGGGAGCGGACGGCACCGCTGGAAAACAAGATCCTCTTCGACATCGGGGATATCACCAAGATGGATATCGAATGCATCGTCAATGCGGCCAATTCCAGCCTGTTGGGCGGGGGCGGCGTGGACGGAGCCATCCACCGGGCGGCAGGAAAAGAACTGCTGGAAGAGTGCCGGGAACTGCACGGCTGCAAGACCGGACAGGCCAAGATCACCAAGGGATATAACCTGAAGGCAAAGCATATCATCCATACCGTAGGACCGGTGTATCATGGGAAGGAAAGCGACGCGCAGCTGCTGGCGGCGTGCTACCAGAACAGCCTGGAACTGGCACGGCAGAACAACATCCACAGCATCGCCTTTCCGGCCATATCCACCGGTATTTACGGCTATCCGAAGGAAGAGGCGGCGACGATCGCACTGGCAGTGGCCGCCGGCTGGATCGCCACGCACAAGGATTACGGGATGGTCATCGTCTTTTCCTGTTTTGACCGCGAAACCTATGATATCTATCAGAAAGTACTGAAAGAAAACGCATAAAAGCGCTTTCACAGAAAGATTTGCTTTTCGGGCAGATTTCTGTTATTATATTAACTTGTATTGTTATGTTCATTTGGCACTATTTTGAACAGATACGAATTTTGGAAATGAGAGGTTGTTTAAAAGACCATGGCATCATTAATCGATAAGATATTTGGTACACACAGCGAAAGAGAACTGAAGCGTATCAAACCTATCGTAGACAAGATCGAATCCCTGCGGCCGCAGATGCAGGCATTGTCAGATGAGGAACTGCGGGCAAAGACCGAAGAATACAAGAAGCGTTATGCAGAGGGCGAGTCGCTCGACAGTCTGCTTCCGGAAGCGTTTGCAACGGTTCGTGAGGCCGGCAAGCGTGTGCTCAATATGGAGCACTTCCGTGTGCAGTTGATTGGTGGTATCGTGCTGCATCAGGGACGTATCGCCGAGATGCGTACCGGTGAAGGTAAGACACTCGTATCCACACTTCCGGCATACTTGAATGCGCTGGCAGGACAGGGCGTATGCGTCGTAACCGTAAACGACTACCTGGCAAAGCGTGATGCGGAGTGGATGGGACAGATCCACGAATTCCTGGGATTGAAGGTCGGCGTGATCTTAAACGATATGAAATCGGATGAGCGTCGTGCCGCATACAATTGCGATATTACCTATGTTACCAATAACGAGCTTGGTTTCGACTATCTGCGTGATAACATGGTCATCTATAAGGAGCAGCTGGTATTGCGCGGACTGCACTATGCCATCATCGATGAGGTGGACTCCGTATTGATCGACGAAGCGCGTACCCCGCTGATCATTTCCGGTCAGAGCGGTAAGGCGACCAAGCTTTACGAGATCTGCGACGTGCTGGCAAAGCAGATGAAGCGCGGCAAGGATGAGGAAATGGTTTACAAGCTGGATGCCGTAATGGACAGCATGCTCGGTACGGACAGCAAGGAAGAGGAAGAAGAGACCGGCGATTTCGTTCTGAACGAAAAGGACAAGAACGTAACCCTGACTTCCAAGGGTGTGGAGCGCGTTGAGAAGTTCTTCCATATCGAAAACCTTGCGGATCCGGAAAACAGCGAGATCCAGCACAATATGATCCTGGCATTGCGTGCCAACTACCTGATGTTTAAGGATCAGGATTACGTCGTGGATAACGATCAGGTTGTGATCGTCGATTCCTTTACCGGTCGTTTGATGCCGGGACGTCGTTTCTCCGACGGTCTGCATCAGGCCATTGAAGCAAAGGAACATGTAAAGATCAAGCGCGAGTCCATGACGCTGGCGACCATTACCTTCCAGAACTTCTTTAACAAATTTGAGAAGAAAGCCGGTATGACCGGTACTGCATTGACCGAGGAACAGGAGTTCCGTGATATCTATGGTATGGATGTTATCACGATCCCGACCAACCGTCCGGTACAGCGTATCGATCAGAACGACTGTGTATACAGAACCCGTAAGGAAAAGCTGCACGAGATCGTGGAGCGCATCAAAGAAGCTCACGCAAAGGAACAGCCGATCCTGGTGGGTACCATCAATATCGATGCATCCGAAGAACTCAGCCGTATGCTGAAGAAAGAGGGCATCAAGCACAACGTATTGAATGCAAAGTATCACGAGCAGGAAGCAGAGATCGTAGCCGATGCCGGTATTCACGGTGCCGTAACGATCGCAACCAACATGGCCGGTCGTGGTACCGATATCAAGCTGGATGAGAAATCCCTGGAACTGGGCGGTTTGCTCATCATCGGTACGGAGCGTCACGAATCCCGTCGTATCGACAACCAGTTGCGTGGTCGTGCCGGACGTCAGGGTGACCCGGGTGAATCCGTATTCTACATCTCTCTGGAAGACGATCTGATGCGTCTGTTCGGTTCCGAGAGACTGATCAATACCTTTAATGCATTGGGCATTCCGGAGAACCAGAGGATCGAGCACAACCTGCTTTCCGGTGCCATCGAGCGTGCACAGAAGCGTATCGAGAATAACAACTTCTCCAGACGTAAAAACGTCCTGCAGTATGACCAGGTAATGAACGAGCAGCGTGAGGTCATCTACGGTGAGCGTAAGCGCGTACTGGATGGCGAGAGCATGCGTGACGTGGTCTACAAGATGATCACGGATATCGTGGAAGGTGCAGTAGATACCGTCATCGGAGAGGATAACAATTCCGATAACTGGGATCTGAACGAACTGAACAACCTGCTGCTTCCCATCATTCCGCTGGAGCCGATCACCAGAGATCGTATCGGCAAGAAGAAGAACGAACTGATGCAGCAGCTGAAGGAAGAGGCTGTGAAGCTGTATGAGATGAAGGAAGCGGAGTTCCCGGAGCCGGAGCAGATCCGTGAGGTAGAGCGCGTGATCCTGCTGCGTGTGATCGACCGTAAGTGGATGAACCACATCGACGATATGGATCAGTTGGAAAAGGCATCCGGTCTGTCCAGTATGGGCCAGAAGGATCCGTTGTCCGAGTTCAAGATCAGCGCATTTGAAATGTTCAATGCGATGGAACAGGCAATCCGCGAAGACGCAGTTCGTCTGCTGTTCCACGTAAAGGTAGAGCAGAAGGTAGAGCGTGAGCAGGTAGCGAAGGTAACCGGTACCAACAAGGACGATTCCGTACAGAAGAAGCCGAAGATGCGCGAAGCAGACAAGGTTTATCCGAACGATCCCTGTCCTTGCGGAAGCGGAAAGAAGTACAAGAACTGCCACATGGGAAGAGATTGACAGACCTGAAAAGAATGGCGGGTGATTTTGTCGTGTAATTCTGCGGCGGGATCACCCGCATTTTGTACGAAGGAACCACAGATATACGGAGGAAAAGACATGGTTGAATTGGACCAGATGAAACTGGAACTGATGCAGTATAAGGATACCCTGAAGGAAGTCAGGGATTCCCTGGACATTGAGAATAAAAAGAAGCGCATCGAAGAGTTGGATATGGAAATGGCATCCCCGGATTTTTGGAGTGATCCGGAGCGTGCCAACAAGCGTTCCAAAGATGCCAAGAATATGAAGGATACGGTAGAGACCTGCGATCATCTGACACAGGCCTTTGAGGATATCCAGACACTGATCGAGATGGGCAATGAAGAAAACGACACATCCATGATCGAGGAAGTGCGCACGGAACTGGATGATTTCATCAACAAACTGGATATCATCCGCCTGCAGACTCTGCTGACCGGTGAGTATGATGCAAACAATGCCATTATGCGTATCAATGCAGGTGCCGGCGGTACCGAGAGTTGTGACTGGGCAAGCATTCTGTATCGTATGTACAGTCACTGGGTAGATAAGAAAGGCTTCAGTCTGGAACTGCTGGATATGCAGGATGGTGATGAAGCGGGCATCAAGTCCGTAGACTTTCAGGTAAACGGACTGAATGCGTATGGTTACTTAAAATCCGAGCAGGGTGTACACCGTCTGGTGCGTATTTCGCCGTTTAATGCACAGGGAAAACGCCAGACCTCTTTCGTATCGGTAGATGTGGTGCCGGAACTGACGGATGATGCGGGCATCGAGATCAATCCGGATGACCTGCGCATTGATACTTATCGTTCCAGTGGTGCCGGTGGTCAGCATATCAACAAGACTTCTTCGGCCATCCGTATCACGCATATTCCGACCGGTATCGTGGTACAATGCCAGAACGAGCGTTCACAGTTCCAGAACAAGGATAAGGCAATGGAGATGCTGCGTGGTAAGCTGCTCGTGCTGAAGCAGGCAGAAGAAGAAGCAAAGATGAAGGGTATTCAGGGAGACTTAAAGTCGATCGAGTGGGGCAGCCAGATCCGTTCCTATTTCCTGCAGCCGTATCAGCTGGTAAACGATCATCGCACAGGGGAGAAGGTCAGCAATGCGGATGCGGTGCTGGATGGTGATATCGACCGTTTCATCAATGCATATCTGAAAAAGAAGAGTCAGGGTACGCTGATGGAAGGCGGAGCGGAAGACGATTCCGATATCTAAAGATCAAAAAAGACTGTCGCAGGACAGTCTTTTTATTTTGCGAAAAGAATGGAGATGTGTTAGCCCTTTGCAGCGGCCTGTGCCGTCAGATTCAGGTGAAAGCATGCGAAAGCACTGTAGGAATACGGCAGCGCCCAGAGCAGCCCCAGGCCGCAGGGAACGATCGCCAAAAGCAGAACGGGAATGAAACTTACCTGCAGATAGAACAGACGCATCTTTTGTCCCTGCATCAGCCATTTGGAGAGGCGGACGATCTCGTTGGCATCTTTTTCCGGAAAGTCCAGGATCAGATAATAGCACTGGGACATATTCAGGTAGAAGATGTAGAAAAAGACCAGTCCGATCACGCCGACCAAAGAAGCGATGGGCAAAAGGAAATGATTATTCGTGATCATATACAGCGCGAATACGGCAAACGACGGACAGAGATAAAAAACAAAGCGGCTGACGATCAGTACGGCGATCCTGGCCGGGCGGTCATCCGAAAAACGAAAACCGCTGAACAGGTCACTGTAATTGGCCGGGAAATGACAGCAGATATTCATATAGAAACGGCAAAGGCCGAAATTTAGGATCTGTGTCAGTACCGAAGCGAGAAAGGTCAGACCGAAAGCGATCGCGGAACGAAGAAAAGTCAGATTGCCGGAGGTGAGAATACCGCCGTTCAATCCGTCAGCAAAATAAACAAAGAGGAGATACAAAATCTGAGCGGGTACGACCCGCCCATAATTTCCGATCAGATATCCTCTTGCGTTTGCTTTCAGTTCCGTAGAGCTTTTGTAAGTGTTCATAAAAACATATCAGACAGCTGCATCGATATGGTTCCCGGTTGCAGCTTCCTTCCCGAGTGATTTTTCATTCTTTCCGTAAGGCGTATCTTCTTTGTACGCGATCTTGGTCGAAGTGAGACCGCCGGCACAATAGGAGCGTCCGCATTCCGGACAGATCGCATATTTCAGGGTGACACTGGCCTGCAGGACCTTGCCGCCGTTTTGTTCTGCCTTATCGTAGGCATTCGCCACGTGTTCCTGTTCGTGTGCGCGCACTTTGGATTCTACGGCATTGGGATTGATCCTTGCCGCCGATTTGAACGATACATTTTCATCCGAACCGTCCACATACTTACGGTTCTTGCAGGTCTGGCATTCTTTCCGGCCGGTTGCCTTGGCGATCGGATCGTCGGTGCCGTTCTGTACATCCTTTTTGGAAGGATCGATCCTGCCCGGATCTTCGGATTCTTCCCCAAAAGGCACAGGACGATAAGCCATACGGGGACTACCTGCCTGCATAGCAGAAGCGATGTTTCCGTATTGACTTCCGTAGCCCAACGGCCCAAAAGGATCCATCATAGCATATCGACCTTTCCGGGATCATTCCCGTTTTTCATAAAATCCGGCATTTCGCCGGTCTCGTAGTACTTTTGCCAGCCTTCCCAATAGGTATCAAAATCAACACCGTAAAGCTGTTGAAAGGTGTTGTTGACCGCCGCTTTCGCTTCCGGATCATGCTTGATCGCGTAAATATTGACTGCGGTGACCACAATTCCCAACACGATGCAGATCGTAGCGAGCGTAGTGGTGATCTTTCCGCCGGTGTCCATTCGCAGGTTGTTTCCCTTACCCAGGATCGCAAACAACAGTGCGAGACTTCCGAAAAAAATCGGAAAGATGCCGGTCATCAGCGTGAGCATGGCGAAAACCGCCAGGATCAGCGCAACCACGGACATACTGTTACTTACCGGACGCACCGGATAATTCTGATAAAATTGTTCCGGCGGCACGCCCTGTCCGCCCTGATTGTCATAGGGTTCCATACTCACATTTTAGCATATTTTCCCTTGGGAATAAAGGGATTTTTACAGATCGTGGGATTTATGATAGAATGAAAATCTGTGCGAAAGGGGAGTGGATTTTGGAACCGGGAATGGAGATCAGGGAAGAGCATAAAAAAGAAACAGAGCAGCGGGAAGCACACGAGCAGGCGCTGAGACGATATAAGGAACGTAAGGGAAAAAAGAGCCGCAATAAGGCGGGAACACTGCTGGCGGTCTGGTTTATCACGCTGCTGGTCGCGGCGGTGGTGATCACGGTTCTGGTGATGCTTTTGCGACAGGAAAAGAAAGACCGGGCGGAGGCAGAAGCCGCCGTGGCGGAATTGCAAAGGATCGAATCGGAAAAATACACGCAGGAAATGGTGGATGAGATGCTTGCGGAGGTGATCGCGGATTCTTCGGAGGAACAGCGGCAGATCATCAAAGACGAATTGCGGCTGGCGCTGGAAGAACCGGGAGCCGGTATGACCACCACGCTGCGGGATTTTTATTCGGATTATGTGTTTTACCAGATCCCCGGCGGCTATCGTTTTGTACCGGTGGATGAGAGCCGGCAGAAGAACGACCTGACGCGGGAGCACCTGCAAAAAGACAGTAACGGCTGGTATCAGTATGTGGTGGATGGTGAGGTGCGATCCGTCCCGATGATCGATGTGTCCCAGTTTCAGGAAGAGGTCGACTGGCAGAAGGTAGCGGATGCCGGGATCAAAGCGGCGATGCTGCGCGTGGGCTATCGCGGGTACGGCAGCGGTAAACTGATGATCGACGAGTGCTTTGAAGCCAATGTGCAGGGGGCACTGGAGGCAGGCATCGATGTGGGCGTGTATTTCTTTACCCAGGCCATTTCGGACGAGGAAGCACACGAAGAGGCGGCATTGGTGATCGAGCAGTTAGAACCCTACGAGATCAAACTGCCGGTGGCGATCGATGTGGAACGCATCACCACCGACACGGCCAGAGCGGATGCATTGGATCAGGCGGCGCGTACACGATATGTGATAACCTTTTTGGAAGACATCCGCGAGGCCGGATATACGCCTATGATCTACGGCGGTGTGTACAGTTTCTTTGAAATGCTGGATCCGGCACAGATCCGGGAATACCCGGTATGGTATGCGTTTTACGATAATTATATTTATTACCCCTATCCGGTACAGGGATGGCAGTATTCGGAAAAAGCATCCGTTCCCGGCGTAAAAGGAGCGGCGGATCTGAATCTCTGGGTACCGATGGAGCAGGAGTAAGCCGATACGTACACGGGTTCACGATCTTTTGAAGGAGAAAGTATATTAAGAATCAACGGGATGGAAGAATGTCCATCCCGTTGATTTTTTATTGGCTCTCTTTCATTGCATGAAAATCTATTGACACGAGAAATAAAAGAATGTATAGTATGTATTACAACAAGCAATACAAAGAATACAAGACATACAGAGTATGCAAGAACGGAAAGGAGGGGCAGTATGGTCATAAGAATCGATGAACTGTCGGATGTCCCGATTTATCAGCAGATACGAAACCAGATCGTGATGGGGATCTCCGGCGGAGAACTGGCAGCCGGAGAACAGTTACCGACGGTAAGGGCGCTGGCACTGGAAATGGGGATCAACATCATGACCGTCAGTAAAGCCTATCAATTGCTCAAAACGGAGGGATATATTATGACGGATCGAAAGAACGGAGCCAGGGTGCGAACCGAGATCAACAAGCAGGCGACCATCCCGGATCTGAACAAAACCGAGCTGCGACGCATTGTTTCGGAAGCGCGCATCTCGGGGGTGCCGAAGGAAGAGATCATTCAACTGATCCACGAGTATTACGGATAAGCAAAAAAGCCTTTGGGCGTTGCTTATGAGGAGAAAGAGATAAGGAGGCAGAAATTATGTCATTCTTTTTTGGATTAATTATGTTTATTTGCATTGTACCGGCGATGTACATCTGCTATGCTCTGGTGTATCCGAAGAACTGGAAAGCGAAAAAAATGGTCTTCGGTGTGAAGAACCGAAAGGAATATAAGGAAGGCGAAACGAAAGGTGAGATCGATCAGATCGTTACCAGATATCGCAAGTGGGCGTTCTATATCGTGATCGCAAGTACTGTGATTTCTGTGGTACTGCTGTTTATGAAGGGCCTGGTATTGCAGACGACGATCTGGACCATATTTATTATGCTGGCGATGCTGGCGGTCAACATTCCGTACGTTCTGGGAAACAAAGATATGAAAGCGCTCAAACACCGGCTGGGACTGGTTACGGAGCCGGGCGTCAATCTGGTGGATCTGACGAATGCGGGTGCGGTACACGCATTAAAGCCGGTATCCATCTGGCTTCCCAATATTTGCGGAGCGGTATTGACCCTGATCGCACTGCTGATGGACCTGCAGGTGATCCGAATCGGAGACAATCGTGCAGCCGGCAGTTTCCTGATGACCATAACAACGGCAAGTTTTTGGATCTGCAGCATGCTGCTTTTGGTGTTGGCGTATGTGTTTGACAATCTCAAGAACGAAGTGATCTCGGCGGACAGCACCGTAAATGCAAACTACAACCGTGCACGCAAGAAGAATATGGCAGACTTTTTCGTGCAGTTTTCCTGGGGGAACTTTGTGTATATGCTTTCCGTACTGGCAGCGTTTGTGTTCCTGAAAAGCAATTCGGTTCTGCTGATCGCGGTCGGCGCGTTTATGATCCTGATCTTTTTGGCAATGGTATTGTTTGTGGCCAAAGAAAAAAAGATCGAGGCCCGTTACGAAAAAGATATGACCATGCTGGAAGACGATGATGATCTGTGGATCGCAGGGCTGTTCTATTACAATCCCAAGGACAAACGCTTAAATGTGGAAAAGCGTGTCGGTGTCGGCGGTACGGTCAATCTGGCACATCCGGGCGGAAAAGTCGTGATGGCGATCCTGGTGCTCAGCATTGTTTTGACAGTGCTCAGCCTGGTATGGATGGGACAGATGGAAGGTACGCCGATCCGTCTGATCACGGAAGACGGAAAGCTGATCTGCCATCAGCTGCGGGATGAATATGTGATCCCCTTTGACGAGATCGCAAGTGCCGAATTTGGCGAAGATATCACCGAACACAGCGTGATGCGTATCTCCGGTGTGGGAATGGACAATCTGCTGAAAGGCAATTTCTCCGTGGATAACGATAACTGCAAAGTCTTTTTGGCGCCGGAGGGCAAAGCGTATATCCGTCTGACGACCACCGACGGGCAGGTGTATTATGTCAGCGGGGCAACGGCAGAGGAAACAAAAGCTGCGTATGCGGCGCTGGGCAAATGAGCAGTAATTATGAAGATTTGATGAAAACAGAATTGAATTGTTGACAGTTTTGCACAGTCAACATAAAATATTATATTGTTTGTTATATTATCGTGTGTGGCATAGAACGCAACACGCAAGGAGGGGCGAAAGTGGCGGAGACAAAAAAGAAGAAAAAGAAAAAATTTAAAGTAGGCAAGTTGATCATCATTTTGTTGATCATTGTGGGTGTGGTGTTCGGTCTGGGACACTGTGCCGCAGGAAAGGCGGCCGGTGCATTTTCACAGGATACCGTACAGCGCAGGGATATCCGTACCTACCATAGTTTTACCGGCGTGGTGGAACCGGTGACGGAGCAGAATGTGCTGGCAGAGGTGACCGGTGTTAAGGTAGTGGATGTGCTGGTGGAAGTCGGCGATGAAGTAAAGGAAGGCGATGTGGTCGCATTGCTGGATCGCGAGAGCATCGAAAACCAGATCGAGGAACTGGAACTTTCGATGTCGGTAAATGCAGCCAGCACGGATCTGTCCATTCAGTCGGCAAGAAATACTTACAACAACTACAAAAATGACCTGGCAAACGGACAGAACAGCACGCTGGTAAATGCACAGAACCAGATCGTAACGGCAACAGCCAATGTACAGAGTGCAGAGATCGCATTGCAGAATGCACAGAGAGATTATCAGAAAGAGATCTCCGAAAACCAGGCCGGATTGAGCCAGGGGATCGTCAGTGCACAGCGCGCCGTAGACAATGCATACCAGAATGTGCGGGATAAGCAGATCAGTCTGGAAGTGGCCGATCACGAAAAGAAAGTGGCAGACGACGATGTACAGTATCGTTATGACGCAAACTATGAGAACGCAGAACACGCTCTGGACAGCGCATGGGTTTCATATAACAATGCACTGGCCGATCTGGAAGCGGCAAAACGTACGGAAGAAGCGAACATCGTCGCAGTGACGGATAAGCTGATCTCGGCACAAAATTCCTACTTAAACGCTGTGGATCAGTACAACATTGCATTGCACGCATATACCATGGCGGAAACGCAGACGAAAGAGACCCTGCAGGGATATCGTACACAGTATGATCAGGCGCTGCTGGGAGAGGATACTTCCGTAAACGAACTGAAACTGGCCAGACTGTATGATCAGCTGGAAGACTGTACGGTCAAAGCGCCGATGAGTGGTGTGATCACGGTACTCAATATCAAGGAAGGCGATATGATCTCGACCAGCAATGAGAAGCCGGCAGCAGTGGTTACCGATTTCGGCGAGATGAAAGTAGCCATCAAGATCAACGAATATGACATTATGGGAGCCGCTGTCGGTGTACCGGTAGAGATCACCTTAAATGCCATCGGCAAGGATTACGAAGGTGAGATCACGCAGATCAGCCGTATTGCGACCTCGGAAAAAGGTGTTTCCTATTTTGATTCGGAAGTAAACTTTACCGCAGACGAAGATGTACGAAGCGGTATGAGCGTGGAAGTGCGGCTGGTGACCAACGATCTGAAAGATGTCCTGACCGTAGAGACCAAGAGCATTCAGATCCGGGATGACGGAACGGCTTATGTGCAGATGTATGCGGCAGACGGCAAGGGAATCGAGCAGAGAGATGTTACCTGCGGTGTTTCGGACGGTACCTATACGGAGATCTTAAGCGGACTTTCCGAAGGGGAAACGGTGTTGCAGTCCTCCTTTAACCTGGCGGAATTGCAGATGCAGATGTCGGGGGAATAAAGCAGGATGGAACTTGGTGAAGAGATCCTCAAAATGCAGGGGATCACAAAAGAATATGAAATGGGCGAAGAGACTTCAGTCGTGCTCAAAGGCATTGACTTAAGCGTTCGCCGCGGAGAGTTTCTGGCGGTGCTGGGACCTTCCGGTTCGGGTAAATCCACGCTGATGAATATCATCGGCTGTCTGGATGTACCGACCAACGGCGATTACTGGCTGCATGGCAAACTGATCGCGGATGAGGACGAGACGGAACTGGCGCGTATCCGCAGTAAGGAAGTCGGTTTTATCTTTCAGTCGTTTCATCTGCTGCAGAGACAGACGGCATTTCAGAATGTGGAACTGCCGCTGATCTATGCCAATATGTCGGAAAAGCAGCGCAGGGAACGGGCGGAAGAAATGCTCATCAAAGTGGGCCTGGAAGATCGTATGTATCATTATCCCAATCAGTTGTCCGGTGGTCAGCAGCAACGAGTGGCGATCGCACGTGCCATTGCGACCAACCCGACCATCTTACTGGCGGATGAGCCGACGGGTGCATTGGATCAAAAGACCGGTGCGCAGGTGATGGGATTGTTTCATGAGTTGAATGACGAGGGGCGTACGATCATTATGATCACGCATGATGCCAAGATCGCATCGCACGCGAGTCGTATCGTGCGTATCCTGGACGGAAATATCAGTGAAGGAGGACTGGAAGATGCTTAATTTCGCAGTGGTCGGTCAGAGTCTGCGAATGGCTCTGCAGAATATCCGGTCCAACCGGATGCGTTCCTTCCTGACGATGCTCGGTATTATCATCGGTGTCGGTGCCGTGATCGGTCTGGTGACCATTGTGCAGGCAGTATCCGGCGAATTGATGGGTGAGTTCAGTGACCTGGGTGCGGGCACGATCTCGGTACAGACCTATGCGTCGGCGATGAAGTACGGACTTTCCGATAAGGATATGGAAGTGCTGGCAAATGTGGAAGGTGTGGAAGGCCTGTCACCGACGGTGTCTCTCACAACGACTTCCGTTGTGGGCAAAGAGGTTTATGAAGAGACCAATGTCGAAGGCAAGAATACGCTGTATTTTCAGCACAACAGCGACATCATCCTGTCCGGACGGGCATTTAATGAGCAGGATATGAGCGGTGATGCCTATGTCTGCATCGTTGACCAGAGCTATGTAAAGCACGCGCTGCTCGGAAAGCAGGTGCTGGGCGGACAGATCCTGTTGCACGGATATCGTTATACGATCGTTGGCATTTACAAAAAGAGCGATAATATGATGAGCATGATGATGGATGACAGTACCCTGGCGGGAACCATTCTCGTGCCTTACAAAAATGCGCTGACCATGACCGGTAACGGTGTGGTGAACAGCCTGGAAGTGTATGTGGAAGACAGCGCCGATATGACAAAAGTGGAAGAGCGTCTGCGTGCCACGATGAAGAACCTGTACAATGAGAACGACGATTTCTTCTCGGTGTACAACTTCAGTTCCCTGATGGATATGGTGGACAGTGCAACGAGTATGATGAGCGGACTGCTCGGTGGTATCGCATCCATTTCACTGCTGGTCGGCGGTATCGGTATTATGAACATGATGCTGGTATCGGTTTCGGAACGCACCAAAGAGATCGGTCTGCGTAAAGCCCTCGGAGCAACGCCGGGCCGTATCCAGGCGCAGTTTATGATCGAATCGATCGTGCTGTCTATGGTGGGCGGATTCATCGGTATTGTGCTGGGCGAGAGCATAGCTATGATCGCCGCCAAACTGATGGATACCAAGTTCGTATTTTCCGTCGGCGCGATCATGCTGGGCTTTGGTTTCTCCGCAGCCGTCGGTATCATCTTCGGCTGGATGCCCGCAAAGCGCGCCAGCGAACTGAACCCCATCGACGCCCTGCGTGCAGAATAAAACAAACCTTTGCCTACCCTTGCCTTCCCCTTGCGGGGAGGTGTTTAAAGGAGAATGAACATGGAAAATAAATCACTTAACAAATTCTGCCTTCTCGGCTTCCTTTTATCTTTTGCAATGCCGGTCGTTACCGTTATGATCAGTTACGCCGGCAGAAGGACCATACTAACATCCACACTGGTTGCAGTATTCTTTGGTATCGTGGTGATCGCGCTGATCGCCGGATTGATCCTTTCCATCGTAGGCATTGCGGACAGCCAAAAGACCGGAACCACAGGAAAGGGATTGGGAATCGCAGGGATCGTATTTGCGGTGCTCGGCCTGATTCTGGCAATTCTGATCCTGGTAATGTACGGAGTCTTTGTCTGGCTGGGAAACGGACTCATGATGTCAAATTAAAAAAGAATCCTGAGGATAACATGTTTGTGACCGTAGTCATAGAAAGATATGACTGCGGTCACTGTTTTTATGTCTGCACATTTTGTATGATAGGTGAGGATTAAAAAAGAATAGGAATAAATGGTATGGATATGCAGGCAAGAAAAAAACAACTGAATATGGATCTGATCATGATCGGAGCGATCACGGCGCTGGTGCTGGTATTTGTGCTTATGATATTCGGACGGCAGTTCAACGGGTTTATTTATGATACCGGTCGTCCGGTTCTTCCGAGAGTTGCGGTAGCTGCGGTCTGCGGTCAGTATGCGCTGGCGGGGCTTGGCATCACCGTGGTATGTATGCTCCGAAAAGAAAGCTTTACCGACTTCGGACTGAATACCAAAAACCTTTTGCCGGCATTGCTTTTGAGTCTCGCATGCTGCGTGCCTGATTTTATCTACCAACTGGCAAGAGGACATGTTCATGTGTGGTGCCCGTTTTACGATGTGTTTACGACCAAGGAACTGCTTTCCGCAAGTATGGCTGTAAAAATACCGGGCTTGCTTCTGACGGCAGTCGCCTGGGGATTTTTTGAGGGCTTCAATTATGTGGTGATCCGGGATAAGCTCAGTGAACGCTTTCCTTCCAAATACCGGTTTTGGGATATCGGGGCATTTGTTTGTGCAGTAATGTGCATCGTGATCCATGGAATGGTAGGAGTCACCCCGGATGCGTTTTTGGAGATGTTCCTGACCATGTTTTTGATCTACGGTATGCTCATTGTAAGAAAAGAAACGGGGAATGCGTGGGGGTGCGTTCTGATCTTTCTGGTTTATTGGAATGCGATGTAAGGAAAAAATAGAAAGGTATCAAAATGAAATCCGGGTTGTCCGCATGGAATTTTATAAAAAATAACAAAAAGACCGTCGGTGCACTGGTGCTTGCGCTGGCGATGGTATTTACGGCGATCTATGTGATCGCGATGTTGTTAAATGTATCCACGGAGAGTTTCCGGACGGTCGTTTTTGAGATGCCGAAGAAGGTGGCGTTCCTGGATATCTCCACCAGAGGGTACGGGATTCGTACGGAGGAGTTTGACAGCGGGGAAGAATTGTACGCGGTATATGAGAAAAAAACGCAGGACCTGGTCGAAAGACTGAAAGCGGTTGACGGAATCGAAGATGCTTATTACACGCAGGCGATATACAGCCAGTATCAATCGGTCTTCGGGATGATCGGATACGAAGTGCCGCTTCTGGACGCAGAAGGGATCCCGGATTACCTTACGCATATGGAAGCGCAGCTTACGGCCGGGCGGATGCCGGAGGGCGAAGGGGAGATCCTGGTAGAAGAGGCACTTTTGAAAAATGCAGACGCACAGATCGGAGACGCCTATATGCCGTTTGCCTACGGTGATACCTTCCGTATCGTCGGAACGCTGCGCTCTCCGTATATGACGGTGGTCGGTACACCGGCGGGCTTTACCAATAACGGTTGGTTCATTGTGACGGAAAAAGACGAAAGTATATATGATATGACGGCACTCTTAAAAGACCTGGGGATCACGATATCCGAGGCTGACCGGGTGGAAGACGGAGTATCGATGAAGTCCTTCTATGAAACGGAGGTCAAAGGTATGGTGGAGCGGGTGATCGATACGATCCATACGATCGTGACGGCATTTCTGGCATTTACAATACTGATCGCCTACATTTCGTATCTGAGAAACCGCATGAACGAATACTGCCTGTATATGTCGATCGGTTACAGCCGCAGTGCCGTATACGGAATGATCATGCGGGAGATGCTGATGATCTTCGGAACCGGTGCAGTACTGGGACTGTTTGCAGGACTCGGCGGCGGATGGATGATCCGCAGGTTTATGATCGAGGCAAAAGGTTTAAACTGTCGTGTCCTGATGCCGGAGCAGATCTTCCGCATCCTCGCCACCTATGTGCTGATCATGGGGATACTGCAGATCCCCGTTCTATGGAGTATCAACGCCGTCAAAACAATCGACGCGATCGAGGAATAAGGAGAACAATATGTTCGATGTAAAACAGATCTGTATGATCTACGATATGGAAAAAGAAGAAAAGTTGTATGCACTCAAAGGTTTTGACCTGCAGCTGCCGGACCGCGGACTCATCGGTATCATCGGGCCGTCCGCCAGCGGAAAGAGTACGCTGATGTATTGCCTGTCCACACTGAAGATACCGACGGAAGGCAGCATTCTCTATAACGGACGGGAACTGACCAACTGCACGAATGTGGAGAGGGACGATCTGCGGCGTCGTGAGTTTGGTTTTATCTTTCAGAAACATTACCTGGTGCCCTATATGAGTGCAGTGGAAAATGTGATGGTTGCGGCGAACGAAAAAGACAAAACCATGCGAAAAAAGGCAGAGGAGATCCTGACCAAACTGGGGATCCGTGAGCGGGAGTTTTCCAAGAAGCCGGCAAAACTGTCCGGCGGACAATGCCAGAGAGTGGCCATCGCCAGAGCCGTGATCAACGATCCGAAAGTGATCTTTGCCGATGAACCGACGGCGTCGTTAGACCATGAAAATGCATACAATGTGATGAAGATCCTAAAGGAGTATTCTTTGGAACGGCTGGTACTGGTGGTAACGCATGATAAGAGTATCCTAAAAGACTGCGACCGCATCCTCGAGATGTGGGACGGCGAGATCCGTGATGCGTCATCGGATATTCCGGAAAAGGAGAGAGGATGAGACCGTTATCGGCATTCTGCTATATCAAAGAAAATAAAAGCCGTGCGGCACTCCTGATCCTTCTGCTTATGTGTACCGTGTTTTTGTTCATTGCGGGAAACTATATCAGCAGTATGCAGTATTTCTGGAGTAAAAACGAAGAGTATGATGCAAAGATCTGTTTGATCGGTGCGGACTCCGCCGCGGAGGGCATACAGGTATACGAATCCTATCTGGCGGAACTGAAAGCGGATGAAAACCTGATCGTGCAGGAACGCAGTGGCAGAGGTTTTTCGGGACTGGATTGGAAATGTACGATGGGTGTGGAGATGGGAAGTGCGTCGATGGTTTTCAATACGCCGGAGGATCTGCAACGGGCGTTTGCATTCCTGGGGATCGAATGCGATCTTTCCGGAGTGGGTGACAGAAATGTGGTGATGTCTACGGCACTCGCAGCACAGTACGGACTGCAGATCGGCGATCAGGTGGATTACACGCTGGATGATGATATCAACGGATCCTATACGCTGGCAGCACTGACGGAGGATAACAGTTACACGGTCTTTTATGTGGTGGCAGATGATGAGAACCTGGTACGGGCCAATGTCTTTTCGGAGCAGATGTCCGGGCAGGAACTGCGGGATTATCTGCTGGAAAAAGCGGCCGGACGTAAGGTGAATGTGAGCGGTCTGATGACGGACTGGCTGTCGAAGCAGTTTGCGACGTTCGACTATATGTTTCTTTTGTGCATACTGATCCTGTCGGTGATCCACGCGGTGACGGTGAATACCGTATTGACGGGACATTTCATTAAACGAACGTATGAGTTCGGCATCTACCGGGCATTCGGCATTACGAAAGGGAGGATCTTTCGGAAGTGCGGCAGTGAGATCCTGATGATGGATGCGATCGGGATCATGTGTGGCGGGGGATTTGCCTTTTTATTCACATTTTTGATGAACGAACTGTATTACATACCGAAAGGGCAATACCTTCCGTATTATTCGGCAACGGGCGTGGCAGCCTTTGCATTGTCCAACCTGCTGGTGGTAATTCCATCCGTGATCGCAAAAGGGCGCGCGATGATGCGAGCGGATGTAACAGAGTTTTAAGGAGGAAAGAGAGAAGAACATGAAAAAAGTATTAAAAACTATCGGTCTGCTGCTTTTGCACGCGGCGATCCTGCTGGTGGTATTGGTGAACAAGTATTGTTTTGATATGAACGAGACGGTGACGATGATCGTTGCCGCAGTCTATCTGATCCTGTTGCAGCTGTGGTATCGCAGTAAGACAAAAGAGCAAAAAGGAAAGTTAGTAACATTTAAGCGGATCGCATTGATCGCAGCCGATGCAGTGATCTATGCAGGGGTATTTCTGGCTGTTCTGATCAATCCGTATTGGAACGCATCTTCGAGAAGGATGGATTGTTTTAGAAAGCAGTGTGACGGGGATCGTATGATCAGCCGGAAAGAAGCGCTGGAAGATTTTGATTATGCGATGAAGTATTTAAATCGCGTGCATCCGCTTACGGTGGACGGAATGTCGCCGGAGGTGGAAGCAAAAGCAGAACAGGCGCGAAAGAACCTGTCGGAGCAGGAGAGTGTCCCGACCTATGAACTGAGCCGCGAGATTGAATCGGTATTTGCGCTGTTAGGGGACGGACATACGCATACGGATGAAGAGTATGCGGAGCCGCATTACTTGAAATACAATTATGAGATGAGGCAGGCGGGGTATACGCTGGTCGGAATCAATGGTGAACGTTTCGAAGATTTTTTGAAGGACCATCCGGGGCTGGTAAGCTACGAAACGGAAAGTTACGGGATCCGTCTGCTGAAGTCGCGTATCAGTACGCTGGAAGGTCTGCGTTATCTGGGGGTAGATACCGATGGCGAGATCACCTATGATTATGTTTCGGAAGATGGGGAACCGGCCGAGCGGGTGGTAACCGCGGAGGATTTTATTACGCTGGAAGAAGTGTACGATTATGTCGAAGCAACGACAGGCGAGAATATCCGCCCGACGGATGAAAAAAGAGACTTTGTGTACTATGAGATCGATGACGAGAACAGCCTCGCGGTATTGACATTGGATGAATGCAATTACAATGCGTTCTATCGGAAAACAGTTGCAGAGATGTTCCGGGAAGTAGAGGAGAAGGGGATACGCAATGTCGTGGTGGATCTGCGCAACAACGGCGGCGGATCGTCGCTGGTAGCGGATGAATTTATTTCTTACCTGAATACCGAGACATACAAAACCTGGGCCAGCGAATGGAGATTTCACTATTTTATACTGCCGATCGCACAGTCGGTAGAAACCAACCGGCAGAAGGAACCCGTGTTTGACGGAAGTGTCTATGTACTGACCTCAGTAGTATCCTACAGTGCGGCTATGGATTTTGCGATGCTGATCCAGGACAACGGACTGGGAACCATCGTCGGAGAACCCTGCGGAAACCTGCCGGCCAGCTACGGCGATGTTGTGCAATACCGCTTGCCCAATTCCGGTATCTATATGCAGGTTTCTATGAAGGGGTGGCATCGTGTGGATACGAGTAAGGAAGGGCTGCCGCTCCTGCCGGATATCGATTGCCCGGCGGAAGAGGCGTTGGAGAAGGTAACGGAATGCTGCCGGCCGCAGGCGGATACATCCGTAACGGCGCAGTTGCAGACCGATGCAGTAAGATAACAGAGGAAATTCATGATACAGATCCTGACCGTAAACATTTGCATATTGCTGCTTACGCTCACGGCATCCGCAGCATCGGGGAATGATTCCCGGATGCTGCTGGCCGGCGGGCTTCTTTTGATCGTTACGACTATGGCATATCTGAGAGAGGATAAGAGTAAGCCGGTCTTTGCAATACAGCTTTCGCTCTCCCTCATATTTGCCGTGTTGTCGGGACAATGGTACGGCTGTCTGGTATTGGCGTTGCTGCCCGGAGCCGGAATGGTATGGAAACTGCTGCTCGCAGAGGGAACCTGCCTGCTGTACGGATTGCTGCAGGCAGGGATCTGCGGAGAGATCAATGCGCACCGGATCGCACAGCTGCTGGCCGGGATGCTATTGCTTGCGGCGGCCTCCATGGGGGGGCTGCTGATCCGTCAGATCATGGACCGGGAGGAACAGCGCAGATATGCGGAACAGGAGAAACTGCGCAGGGCCAGTCTCGGAGAGATGCGTGAGATGCAGAAAAATGCCGAGATGCAGCAGCAGAGTTTTTATGAGAGAAAGAATGCACGGTTATTGGAGCGGGAAAATATCAGCCGCAATATCCACAACAGCGTGGGCCATTCCATTACGGCGGCGATCATGACGCTGGATGCGGCGGATCTTTTGTTTGACCGGGATCCGCAGGAAGCGCACCGGCGGATGAACGATGCGTCCAAACGCATTCACGGCAGTCTGGATGCGATCCGCAGTGCGGTACGGGCATTGGATCAGGAAGATGCAGATGTTTCGATATCGGATCTTCTGTGCTATACTGAAAACATCATCAATGAGTTTACGATGGATACGCAGCTTTCGTGCGACCGTATCAACGATCTGTATTCGGACAGCCTGATGCTGCCCAAGGAGCACGCGGAGTTTTTGAGCGGCGCATTGAGCGAGCTGCTGACGAATGGTGTAAAGCATGGGAACGCCACGCACTTTACGGTAAAGATCGTAGCAGATTCCGCGCATATCCGCCTCGAGGTGACCGACAACGGCCGCAGCGATTATTCGGAGGAGAATGCGCAGGAACGGATCACGTACGGCTTTGGGCTGAAGAAACTGACCTCCTATGCACAGCGTTGCGGCGGAAGCACGGAATTTTTCAACCGTGACGGTTTCTTTGCGGCGATCGAACTGCCGGTGCGGACGGCACGGGGGAGTGAATAAACGAGGACGGAATATGTATAGAGTATTACTGGTGGATGACGAAGAGATGCTTTTGGACAGTCTGGAGATCATACTGTCCTTAAATGATATGGAGATCGTGGGCAAAGCGCATGACGGCAGGGAGTGTCTGGAACTGCTGCGTACGGTGACCTGTGATATCGCACTGGTGGATCTGAACATGAAAGGCATGGGCGGCATCGAACTGATCGGACATCTGAAAAAGCAGTACCCGCAGATCCGCATCCTGGTACTCACGACTTTTTATGACGATAACAACATCACCGAGGCCATCAGCAACGGTGCGGACGGCTATCTGTTAAAAGACTCCGGCAAGGAGGCCATCCTGGGGGCCATTGCGCAGCTGATGAACGGCGTGAGCGTACTGGATCCCAAGGTGATGCAGCGGATGACGGCGATGATGAGCCGGAACAACAATATCTCGTTGTATGACGAACTGACCGAGCGGGAGAGGGAGATCGCATCCCTTTTGGTGGAGGGACTGAGCAACCGCCAGATCGCGGACAGGCTCTTTATCTCCGAAGGTACCGTCAAAAACTATATTTCATCCATCTATGACAAGACCGGGATCCACGACCGCGTCAAACTGGTGGTGGCGCTTTCGTAAGGGAAGAATCGTAATACGGATCGTGGGAGAGAGGGCATTCGCCTTCTTTTTTCATTGCAATATTATGTAAATTTTGGTATGATATTTGTCAGTATTATGCCTTGGGGAAGGTGCGCTTATTTTGGCTGAAACAGAGAAAAAAACAGAAACTTCCGAAATGGAGAATGAGACCGAAGTGTCTACGCAGGAGCAGGAAGGCGAAACAGAGGTAGAGCTTTCCTTTCCGGTGCAGATGAATGCATCTCTTTTGTACGATTATCTGCTCCACCATGCCTATACCGGATCTTCCGGGATATTGGGGACATGTTTTGGGCTTCTGGGGCTGATCGCCTATGCAAAGACACATTTTATTTTGTATTTGATCCTGGGGATCATCCTCATCCTGTATCTGCCGGTGACGCTTCGATACCGGGCAGGCCTGCAGATGTTGCAGCCGGTGATGAAACAGCCCTTAAATTATGAATTTACCGAGCAGGGATTTACCGTATCGCAGGGAGAGGTGAAGCAGAGCGTGCGCTGGGAACAGTGTACCAAAGCGGTATCCACCAGCCTGAGCATTGTGGTGTATACGGGAAAGAACAATGCTTCCGTATTTCCGAGAAAACAATTGGGCGGACAGCTGACGGATCTGTTGGCTGTGATCGCCAGATATATGGATCCGAAAAAGGTAAAGATCAGATATTAGTATGAATACGGTAATTGAGACAAACGGCGCGGAAGAAACCTTTGCGCTGGGAAAAAAACTGGGAGAGCAGGCAGGAGCCGGAGCGGTATTTACGCTCAACGGTGATCTTGGCGTGGGCAAGACCGTGTTTGCGCAGGGCTTTGCCGAGGGACTGGGGATCACCGAGGCGGTCAATTCACCGACTTTTACGATCCTGCAGGTTTATGAAGAAGGACGGCTCCCGCTGTACCATTTTGATGTGTACCGCATCGAAGACCCGGAAGAAATGTATGAGGTGGGCTTCGATGATTATCTGTACGGTCAGGGCGTGTGCCTCATCGAATGGGCGGAACAGGTGGCGGAACTCTTGCCGCGTGAGCGGACGGATATTACGATCGAAAAGGATCTGGGGAAGGATTTTTCCTACCGGAAAATCACGATCCAAACGACAGAAGGTGGCGACTTATGAATCTGATCGCATTGGATTCTTCCGGACAGACGGCGACGGTGGCTCTGGTGAGCGATGGCGTACTGCTCGGGGAATATACCATCAATCATAAAAAAACGCATTCGCAGACGCTGATGCCCATGCTTCAGACCCTGTGCGATGCGGCAGAATACGACTTGCAGACAACCGATGCGATCGCAGTGGCAGCAGGCCCGGGTTCGTTTACGGGACTGCGTATCGGTGCGGCGGCAGTTAAAGGTATGGCACAGGCACTGGACAAGCCGGTGATCGCGGTACCTACACTGGAAGGGCTGGCTTGTCAGTTCTACGGAACGGAGCAGTTTATCTGCCCCATTATGGATGCCAGACGCGCACAGATCTACAGCGGGATCTATCGTTTCTCGCAGGAAGGGTGCGGCGTGCGCATGCATACCGTAGCCGAAGAAGCGGCACTGCCCATGACAGAGCAGATCGAACGACTGAATGCGCTGGGAGAAAAAGTGATCTTTTTGGGAGACGGTGTGGAAGTGCATCGTCAGGTGATCACGGAACAGATGCAGGTTCCGTATCTTTTGGCTCCCCTGCACAAGCGGCTGCAGAGTGCCGGCAGTGTGGCAACGCGTGCCATTATGATGCTGGAAGAAGGAAAAGCACCGGTGGAGGCAGGCGCCTTTGCACCGGAGTATCTGCGTCCTTCCCAGGCAGAACGCGAACGCGCGGAAAAGCTGGGGGCAGAATGATCGTCTACCGGCCGATGCAGGAACAGGATCTGGATACCGTGGCGGCACTGGAAGCGGCTGCGTTTTCCAAACCATGGCAGAGAAAAGACTTTGCGGATGCACTGACCAGCACGAACTATCTGTACTATGTTGCGGAGCAGGACGGTGTGGTGATCGCGAATGCCGGACTCATTCTGTCCATCGATGAGGCGGATCTGACCAATGTGACCACGGCAGAGGCTTGCCGGGGAAAAGGGATCGCAAAGGGACTTTTGGAGCAGTTGATGCAGGCAGCCAAAGAGCAGGGGATCGTGGCTTTTACCCTGGAGGTGCGTGCCGGCAATGCGGCAGCGATCGCTTTGTACGAGAAGCTGGGCTTTGTCTGTGAAGGAAAAAGAAAGAATTTTTATACGGCACCGGTAGAGGATGCATTGATCTACTGGCTGCGGGAAGAATAGAGGATTTGAGGAGACACGGATGTTAGAGATCTGTCTTCTGGGCACGGGCGGTATGATGCCGCTGCCCAAACGCTATCTGACGGCACTTGCAGTCAGACACAACGGAGATACCATATTGATCGATTGCGGGGAAGGCACGCAGATGGCTTTGCGTGAAAAGGGCTGGAGCCCCAATCCCATCGCAATCATGTGTTTTACACATTATCATGCGGACCATATCAGCGGCCTGCCGGGGATGCTGCTTTCCATGGCGAATGCAGAACGCACGGAGCCGGTACTGATGGTGGGGCCGGCGGGGCTGAAGCGCGTGGTGGATTCCCTGCGCGTGATCGCACCGGGACTGCCCTTTGAGATCCGCTATCATGAGTTAAAAGAAAACGAGGAGCGCATTCCTATCGGGGAAGGCTATATTCAGGCGTTCCGCGTAAAGCATAATGTGGTCTGCTATGGCTACAGTGTCGTGATCGAGCGTAAGGGGCGTTTCGATGCGGCGGCAGCCAAAGCGCAGGAGATCCCGCTGAAATTCTGGAACCGCCTGCAGCATGGCGAGACCATTGAGGATGAGGGCAGGACCTTTACACCGGATATGGTTATGGGACCGGCACGGAAGGGGCTCAAGGTGACCTATTCCACGGATACCAGACCGACCGAAAGCATTGTCAGCAACGCGGCAGGATCGGATCTGCTCATCTGTGAAGGTATGTATTGCGAGCCGGACAAGCTGGACAAGGCCAGAGCCAAGAAACATATGATGTTTGAAGAGGCGGCGCAGATCGCGGCGGAAGCGCGGGTTGCTGAGCTGTGGCTGACCCATTACAGTCCGTCCATGATCTACCGGCAGGCGGAAGAGGCCATGGAAGGTGTATGCAGGATATTTGAAAATGCAGTCATGGGCAGGGACGGTATGAGCAAGGACCTGCTGTTTGAAGATGAGGAAACACAGGAATAAGAGAGATTGCGGATGAAGCGTGCCAATGTCATAAAAACAATGATCATAATGGCGATGCTGGTAGGAGGCGTACTGCTTTTCTATCTGCATTTAACGCGCCGTAATACCGAAGCAGTGTCCGCAGAGGCGGCAGGCAATCGCGCGGTGCAGGAGATGACTGCTGCGCAGAAACTGATCGCGGAAGCGGCATTTAAAGAATATCCGACCACGCCGGTACAGCTGGTCAAGTATTACAATGATCTGTCGGTGTGCCTCTACAACGAAGACTGCACGGATTCGGAGCAGAAGGAACTGATGCTGATCATGCGCAAATACATGGACGAAGAACTGCTGGCTAACCAGAGCGAGGCGGATCAGCTGATCGAACTCCGCAAAGATGTGGAGGCTTTTCAAAAGCAGGAGATCAAGATCTACAGTGTCGATGTGACCCCGTCTTTGGACGTGGATTATTTCAATTACGAAGAGCACGAGTGCGCAAGGCTGTACAGTAATTATACGATGAAAGGCATCGTAGAGGGCAGCATGGCGTACAATACCATCCGTCAGGTCTTTATCCTTCGCAAAAACGAAGAAGGACATTGGAAGATCTACGGGTACAAAAACGAAGAAGAAACAGGTGATATACAATGAGCGGGAAGCCTATTAGGATCCTTGCGATCGAATCTTCATGTGACGAAACGGCAGCGGCGGTCGTAGAAGACGGCCGTAAAGTCATTTCCAATATCATATCTTCCCAGATCGATATTCATACTTTGTACGGCGGCGTCGTACCCGAGATCGCCAGCCGCAAGCATACGGAGCGCATCTGCCAGGTCGTGGAAGAGGCGTTAAAAGCAGCGGATATGACCATCGCGGATGTGGATGCCGTGGCGGTAACCTACGGCCCGGGTCTGGTCGGTGCGCTGCTGGTGGGCGTATCCTATGCCAAAGGACTTGCTTTTGCTGCACAGAAACCGCTCATCGGCGTGCATCATATCGAAGGCCATATCAGCGCCAATTATATCGATCATCCGGAACTGGAACCGCCGTTCCCGTGTCTGGTGGTATCCGGCGGACATACCCATCTGGTACGGGTGAAGGATTACGGCGAATACGAAGTGCTGGGGCGCACCAGGGATGATGCGGCAGGCGAAGCCTTTGACAAAGTGGCACGAGCCATCGGACTGGGCTATCCGGGCGGACCCAAGATCGATGCGGTATCGGACGAGGGCAATCCGGAGGCGATCGCATTCCCGAGAGCCAAAGTGGCAGACTCGGTATATGATTTTTCCTTCAGCGGATTAAAATCGGCCGTGCTGAATTATCTGAACAGCTGCAATATGAGCGGGACGGAAGTGAACCGTGCCGATGTGGCGGCGTCGTTCCAAAAGGCAGTGGTGGACGTGCTGGTAGAGCATGCTATGACGGCATTGGAGGAAGGCGGCGAAAAGACTTTTGCATTGGCGGGTGGCGTGGCATCCAACCGGCACCTGCGCAAGGCGTTTGAAGAGGCGTGCGCAAAACGCGGGATCGCATTTTATCGTCCGGCGCCCATCTTTTGTACCGACAATGCGGCTATGATCGGAGCGGCGGCATATTATGAATATATCAAAGGCGTACGGCATGGACTGGATCTCAATGCCGTGCCGAATTTAAAACTCGGAGAACGAATATGAAAACTGCAGCGGTAGTATTGGCCGGCGGCAGCGGAAAGCGTATGCACGCGGATGTACCCAAACAATATATGACATTGTGCGGGCATCCGCTTTTGTATTATTCGCTGCGTGCTTTTGAAGACAGCTTTATTGACGAGATCGTGCTGGTAACGGCGGCGGGAGAAGAGGAGCATTGCAGGGCGACCATCGTGGATCGTTACGGTCTGCGTAAGGTCCGTGCCATCGTGCCGGGCGGAAAGGAACGCTATCATTCCGTGATGCAGGGCGTAAAAGCAGTCAGCACGGATGCGGATTATATCTTTATCCACGACGGAGCACGCCCGTTTATCACGCAGGAGATTCTGGAACGCGTGCTGTCGGATGTGCGGGAAAAGCAGGCGTGCGTGGTAGGCATGCCGGTAAAAGATACGATTAAGATCGCGGATGCGGAAGGCTTTGTGGCAGATACACCCAGGCGTGCTACGGTATGGCAGGTGCAGACCCCACAGGTCTTTTCGGCGGATCTGATCCGGCGTGCTTACGCTAAATTGGAGACGGAAGAAGCGGAACTGTTAGCGCGCGGCGTGGAGATCACGGACGATGCGATGATCGTAGAGCTCTTAACCAGGCAGCCGGTATATCTCACGCAGGGGAGTTATGAAAATATCAAGATCACCACACCGGAAGATATGGGATATGCCGAGTGGATTTTGAGGTCGCAAAGCCCCGTAAAATAAGGCTTTCAAAAAAAGTTGAAAAAAAATCAAAAAAGTTGTTGACACATAGGGGTGGATTTGATATGATACCAAATGCGCCGGTAAACAAGGGCGCCGATACGGAGAGGTATCGAAGCGGTCATAACGAGGCGGTCTTGAAAACCGTTTGCCTTCACGGGCGCGTGGGTTCGAATCCCACCCTCTCCGCTTGGATCCTCCCCGAGAGACGAGCGAATTAAATAGTTTGTTTCTTAATAAGAAGCAAGTTTGGAGAAGTACCCAAGCTGGCCGAAGGGGCTCCCCTGGAAAGGGAGTAGGTCGTTAATAGCGGCGCGAGGGTTCAAATCCCTCCTTCTCCG
>CAMJAP010000008.1 GCA_946403625.1 uncultured Lachnospiraceae bacterium | reverse complement strand
CAGGATATCGAGTATCTGTTCCCGACCATCGGCTGGGGCGAGCTGTGGGAACAGGATATCGAGTATCTGTTCCCGACCATCGGCTGGGGCGAGCTGTGGGGTATCGCAGACCGTACCGATTACGACCTGACACAGCACCAGAACGTATCCAAGCAGGATATGACCTATTTTGATGAAAACCGTAACGAGAAATATATCCCGTACGTTATCGAGCCGTCACTGGGTGCAGACCGTATGGTATTGGCTTTCCTGTGCGCTGCTTATGACGAAGAGAACCTGGGCACTGAAGAAGCTCCGGACATCCGTGTGGTAATGCATTTCCATCCGGCTATTGCTCCGGTCAAGATCGGTGTGCTCCCGTTGTCCAAGAAGCTGAACGAGGGTGCGGAAAAGATCTTTGCTCAGCTGTCCAAGAAATATAACTGCGAATTTGATGATCGTGGTGCGATCGGTAAGCGTTATCGCCGCCAGGATGAGATCGGTACTCCGTTCTGCATCACCTACGATTTTGATTCCGAGGAAGATCATAAGGTTACCGTTCGTTTCCGTGATTCCATGGAGCAGGAACGTGTAGCGATCGATGAACTGGAAGCATTCTTTGCAGACAAGTTTACTTTCTAATTCACCTGAAATCATGAAGTAAGGAGGGCAACGAAATGACCATCACGAAAGAACAGAACGGAACAGCACTGACCATTTTTCTTTCCGGCAGACTGGATACCACAACAGCTCCGGAACTTGAGAGCGAGATCAAGCAGGATCTGGAAGGCATCAAGGAACTTACCTTCCACTTCGGTAATCTGGAATACATCTCCAGTGCCGGTCTGCGTGTGATCATGACGGCACAAAAGATCATGTCAAAGCAGGGATCCATGACCGTAACGAACGCTTCCGAAGAAGTCAAAGAGATTTTTGAAGTCACCGGGTTTTCTTCGATCATTGATATCCGATAAACTTTTTGACAATTCGAAATCCGGAGAGTGTAAAAGATGCAGACTGACAAAATAATGGTATACAGTAACGGAACCGGTATGGAAGCCGCTCTGAAGGAAACAGAACGTTTTGCGAAATACCAGGAGCTGGATCACAAATCTTCTCTGCGACTGCGTCTTCTGGCCGAAGAAACGCTTGGTATGGTGAAGGCGATCGCCGGTGCATTTAATGCAAAATTCTGGCTGGAAAAAGAGGGCGAGGAATGCCGGATCCACCTGGATGCGGACACCTATATGGATGACGAAAAAGCCCGCGAGCTGATCGCCTTGTCTTCTTCCGGCAAGAACGAAGCCAACAAAGGCTTTATGGGAATGATCAAAAATCTGATCCTCTCCGCATACAAAAGTCTGGACCAGGTTAATACGGATCCTATGGATTACGGTGGCAGCACGGTAATGTTCGGCACGCCGGGGATGCGCGAAGTGGATGCCTTGTCCAATATCAGTTTTGAATGGTCCTATATGCAATATCGCGAAGACCTGCAGGAGAGCAAAGCCGAAAACGCTGCTGCAGAAGAAGCTTGGGATGAATTGGAAAAATCCATTGTCGCGAATATTGCCGACGATGTAAAAGTATCTGTAAAAGGCGATATTGTTGAAATGGTGATTTCAAAAACATTTTGACCGTATCGGTCAGCAAAATGCTGTGCATAAAGATCAGAAGAGGAGCCCGGTGTTTATGAAAGAATTGAACATACAGGCTGTAGTGGAAAATCTGGATGAAGTGATCGCGTTTGTTTCTTCTTTTTTGGAAGAAATGAACTGTTCTCCCAAAGATCAGATGCCGATCGAAGTTGCCGTGGAAGAGATCTTTGTTAATGTTGCGCATTATGCGTACAAACCGGTAACCGGTATGATCCGCATCGTATGCAACCGGATCGACAATGATGCCGCGATCGAAATTTCTTTTGAAGACAGCGGTCGTCCGTTTGATCCCCTGGCAAAAGAAGATCCGGATGTGACTCTTTCTGCAGAGGAACGTCCCATCGGTGGTTTGGGGATCTATATGGTAAAGAAGAGTATGGACAATGTTCAGTACGAGTACAGGGACGGAAAGAACATCTTTACCATACGCAAAAATATACATTTATGATCCGAAACAATTTCTTTGGACTGTTTGTGTAAATTCATTCAAACAATTTGTGCATATTGCTTGACATAAGTTGTTTGTGATGATAATATATTTGAGTATGCCGCTTGGCGAGGTATAAGTATGACTAAGTCATCACCATAGGCCAGCGAGATTTGTGATAAGGAGGTGCAGACCATGTACGCAATTATTGCAACAGGTGGAAAGCAGTATAAGGTTTCCGAAGGCGATATCATCAAGGTTGAGAAGATCGCTGCAGAAGCTGGTGAGACTGTTACTTTTGACCAGGTAGTACTTGTTTCCGATGGCTCCGTAAAGGTTGGCGCAGATGCAGCTAAGGCTAGCGTTTCCGCTACTGTTATGAAGCAGGGACGTGACCGCAAGGTTATCGTTTACAAGTATAAGCCGAAGACCGGTTACCACAAGAAGAACGGTCATCGTCAGGCTTACACACAGGTCAAGATCGAAAAGATCAACGCGTAAGTATTATTTTAATCGTCAATGATTAAGGTAAAAGTAAAACGAAACGGAGATCGGTATATCGGGTTTTCCTGTACAGGACACGCCGGATACGCAGAATATGGTAGTGATATCGTATGTTCTGCCGTATCTATGTTGGTGATCAATACGATAAACTCGATCGATTCTTTCACAGAATGTCCGATGAATGTATCGGAAGACGAAAAAAGCGGTAGTATCCAAACGGATTTTCCGAACGGAACCGACGAAAAAGCCGGTTTGCTGATGGATGCACTGGTTTTGGGATTGAAAAGCGTGGAAGAACAATACGGCAGATCTCATGTAAAAGTTGAAATCTGAATTGGATTTTGACGAAAAGACATTAAATCGGGATACGAAGAGTGAGGTGATAAAGATGTTAAGATTAAACCTTCAATTCTTTGCACACAAGAAGGGTGTAGGTTCCACGAAGAACGGTCGTGATTCCGAATCCAAGAGATTAGGGGCAAAGCGTGCGGACGGACAGTTCGTGAAGGCAGGCAACATTCTCTACAGACAGCGTGGCACAAAGATCCATCCGGGTCTGAATGTTGGTCGTGGCGGAGATGATACTTTGTTTGCAATGGCAGATGGCGTATTGCGTTTTGAGCGTCTTGGCCGTGATAAGAAGCAGGCAAGCGTATATCCTGTAGAGCAGTAAAAATGTTTCTTTTTGAGCCCCGGGTCTTATTGACTCTGGGGCTCTATTTATTTTTTTGATCAAATACTCAAGGAGCGTTTCGATGTTTGCAGACAGAGCAAAAATCATTCTGATCAGCGGTAAAGGCGGAGACGGACATGTTTCTTTCCGCCGTGAAAAATATGTACCGGACGGCGGCCCGGACGGTGGTGACGGCGGTCGCGGCGGTGATGTGATCCTTCGTGTGGACGAAGGCATGAATACGCTGATCGATTATCGTCATAAACGTAAATTTGCTGCCGGAAACGGTCAGGAAGGCGGTAAACGGAATTGTCGCGGTAAAGACGGCGACAATCTGGTTTTGCGCGTTCCCAGAGGCACCCTGGTAAAAGATGCCGAAAGCGGCAAAGTGATCATCGATATGTCCGGTAACTGCACCGAATATACGATCCTGAGCGGCGGCAAGGGCGGACTGGGCAATCAGCATTTTGCTACCTCCACCATGCAGGCACCGAAATATGCACAGCCGGGTCAGCCGGCCAAAGAAGCGGAAGTTATGCTGGAATTAAAACTGATCGCGGATGTAGGTCTGATCGGTTATCCCAGTGTCGGAAAATCCACCTTCTTAAAAGCGGTTACCAATGCAAAACCGGAGATTGCCGATTACCATTTTACCACCTTGTCCCCGAACCTGGGTGTGGTGGATATGGGAGACGGTAACAGCTTTGTGATCGCGGATATCCCCGGACTGATCGAAGGTGCTGCGGAAGGCAGCGGACTGGGACATGAATTTTTGCGGCATATCGAACGCAACAAACTGTTGATCCACGTGCTGGATGCCGCTTCGGTCGAAGGACGCGATCCTTTGGAAGATTTTGAAATGATCAATACCGAACTGGCAAAGTACGGTGATCAGGTTGCTTCCATACCGCAGATCGTTGCTGCCAATAAAGCCGATATCATTCCGGAGGAACCGGAAGCCATCGATGTGGACGAAGACGGCGAATTGATCTATGCCGAACAGCCTATCGAACGGATCCGCAAAGCAATGGAAGAGAAGAATATTCCGGTATTTGCCGTAAGCGCGGCCACCAGTGCCGGTATGCAGGAATTGATCCACTATGTATACCAGCGACTGCAGGAACTGCCGAAGGATACCACGATCTTTACCTCGGAATACGATCCGAATACGGCGCTGCAGTTTGCAAACGATCCGTTTACCGTGACCTATGACGAAAAAGAGGATGAATATGTTCTGGAAGGTCCCCGCATTGAAAAGATGCTCGGATATACCAATCTGGAATCCGAACGCGGATTTGTATTCTTCCAGAATTTCTTAAAGGATACCGGAATCCTGGAGCAGCTGGAAGCCCTCGGGATTCAGGACGGTGATACCGTGCGTATGTATGGCTTCTCCTTTGAATACTATAAATAAAACAAGTTTTCGTAACGAAGTTTTGCCATACACAATTCAGGCATAATCACAATACAATGCACAGATATGCAGGAAGGAAACCATATGCAGTTAACAAGTAAGCAGAGAGCATACTTAAAAAGTCTGGCTGCCAACGAACCGGCTTTGTTTCAAATCGGCAAGTCTAATCTGACACCGGAAATCTGTGACGCTGTCAGCGAAGCATTTAACAATCGTGAGATCGTTAAGATTTCGATCTTAAAAGGTGCTTCCGACGATCCGATGACTATGGCGCAGGCCCTGGCAGATCGTACCAGATCCACGCTGGTGCAGCTGATCGGCCGTAAAGTCGTTCTGTACAAACCGTTTAAAGACAATCCGCAGATCGTATTGCCGAAAGCATAAGGAGCAGGATACGGATGCAGGTTTTGAGCGAAAAATATACGGAAGAAGAGATTCTGAAGAAACTGCGCAAAAAGCTGGATGAACGCCGTTACATACACAGCATCGGTGTGGCGCATACCGCCGTGTCTCTGATGATGGCACATGGGCATGGTCGTGTTGCGGAAGATAAAGGGCTGAGAGAACTGTCTATGGCGTATACCGCCGGTTTATTGCACGATTGTGCGAAATGCCTGGAGGATGACGAGAGAGACCATCTTTGCAAGAAATATAAGGTGGAACTGACACCGATCGAGCAGGAGCATCCTTATCTGATCCATGCGAAACTGGGAGCCGTACTTGCAAAAGAAAAATACGGTGTGACGGATCCACAAATTCTGAGTGCTATCCGATACCATACGACCGGCTATGAAAATATGACACTTTTGGAAGCAATCGTCTTTTCGGCGGATTTTATTGAGCCGAATCGCAAGATGCTGGATTGCCTGCCCTGGATCAGGGCAGAGATCTATCAAAATCTCCAGAAGGCGGTGTATATGATCCTGAAGCAGACTCTGATTCATCTGGAGCATCGCGGACAGCCGGTGGACGAAAATTCACTGAAAGCATTTGAGTATTACAAACAATTCGCCGATCCTTCCGTATTGTGATCGGTTAACGTAATTATTTTATGTCACCTAGAAGAGAGGAGCAAAACCATGGACGCTAAAGAAATGGCCAAAATCGCGATCGCTGCTATGGATGAAAAGAAGGCAGATGACATACGCGTGATCGATATCGAGGAAGTATCTTCCATTGCAGACTTTTTTATTATCGCAAACGGTAACAATCCGAGCCAGGTACATGCGATTGCGGACTTTATAGAAGAAAAACTCGGCCGTGCCGGCGTGAGCCCGAAGCAGGTTGAAGGTTATCGCAACGCCAACTGGGTACTGATGGATTACGGCGATG
Organism: uncultured Lachnospiraceae bacterium; assembly: GCA_946403625.1. GTDB lineage: Bacteria > Bacillota > Clostridia > Lachnospirales > Lachnospiraceae > NK4A136. The sequence continues at coordinate 52,527 of CAMJAP010000008.1, read as the reverse complement.
TGATCATTCACATTTTTGACCGTGAAAACCGTTTGTTCTATGATCTGGAGCGCATCTGGAAAGACGGTAAGATGATCGACAAAGATCAGTTATAAAGAAGCGTTTTTAAAATCGTAAATGCAAATAAAAAAACAGCGTCAACGAATCCTCGTCGACGCTGTTTTTCGTATACGGATTCTTTTAATGATAGAGGCGGAACACACCGAACACCTTGCCCAGGATCGTACATTCTTTTACAATGATCGGCTCCATAGTGTCATTTTCCGGCTGTAGGCGGATATGATCTTTTTCTTTGTAAAAGGTCTTTACCGTAGCGGAATCGTCGATCAAAGCAACCACGATATCTCCGTTATTCGCGGAATTGCAGCTCTGTACAAAAATGCTGTCCCCGGAATGAATGCCGGCATTGATCATACTTTCGCCCTTTACCTTCAGTACAAATACATCCGCATTGGGAACATATTCTACCGGAAGGGGGAAATATCCGCTGATGTTTTCCTCTGCCAGGATGGGCTGGCCTGCGGCAACCTGTCCGACAATGGGAATGCTGGTCATTTCCTGTCGTACCATCTGGAAATTGTTGTCAATGATCTCGATCGCTCTGGGTTTGGTCGGGTCTCTGCGGATCAAACCGTTTCTTTCCAAAGTAGAAAGATGAGCGTGTACCGAAGATGTCGACTTCAGGTTCACCGCTTCACAGATATCTCTGACGGTAGGCGGATATCCCTTTTTGATCGTTTCTTCTTTGATATAGTCCAATATTTCCTGCTGTTTTGCCGAAAGTTTTTTCTCAGCCATTCACATTTCCTCCTCTATACGACTGTGGGATCATATTAATTTTTCTCATTATATCATATACCCGGCGAAAAGCAAACATATTTTCGAAACAAATTTTCGAAACAATTGTTCGATTTTCTATTGACAAACATTTGTTCTTGTACTATGATGACAATACGCAAGAAACACTTGTTCGGAATATTTGTTCGGGAGGATACGAATATGAAGAGAACCGCTAAGAATTCAGTATACAGATCCGTACGGAGATGGAAGAGAAAGGTTACCCGCAAGATGCAGCAGAAATGGTTCCGTTCACTGATCGCACAGTGGTGTGTAGCCGGAGCCGCTTTGTTGATGGTTTCGATCATCGTATCCAATGTTTTCTTTCCGCAGAAGGTAGATGCAATGGAAGAGAATGAGACTGTTTATTACAAATACTATCAGAATATACGTATCGAAAAGGGCGACAGCCTCTGGGATTACGCAGAAGCTTATCGCAGTCCGGATGTCTCGGTGGACGATTATATCCGTGAAGTCCTCTTTATCAATCAGATGGGCGGCGGCAAACTGGTTGCAGGAACCACGATCACCGTACCGTATTACTCCACGGAATATACCAATTCCGCAAGGTAAATGTCAGCATAACAGAGCCGCAAATCAGATACTTAAAATAATTTATACTGTCGGTTCATTGTATTTTCCCCGTGATCATGTTAAGATCAGAACTTGATAATCGAATTATGAATAGATTATCCTGAGCTTTGATTGAAATGAGACGGGGAGATTTTTTATGATCAATATGATTTCCATTATATACGGCATCGGAATTGTGCTTATCATCGTCGGCCTATTTTTTCCCGGCGAACTGGTATATCGATTGGGATTGTCGATCTTTTGTTTTGGTTTACTCTGTCAATCTTATCACAAACCAATGATCGGTTACGGAATTGAATACGGAATCAGCGGAACTTTGATTTTTTCTTTATTGGTCCCATTTGTGATAATGGGGATCAATTTAACCAAATTCTATAAGGCATTATTTTTGTTGAAGTCCGGCGGTCTGAGAGCCCTATATAATGATGACGATGATGCCGAAGACGACGATGAAGAGGACGACGAAGAAGTCGATGAAATTGATGCTGAAGATGCTGATGATTATGACGATAAAGCCGACGACTGAGGACGCATATCATTCTTTTCGCAGTTTTACATATTTGGCCGCTTTGCGTCTCTGTTCCTCATCAATGGAAGCGTAGTGCTTCCTTGTGGTATTCACATCTTTATGGCCCAACACCGTGGCCACCAGATAGATATCGTTGCTTTCCCGATACAAAGAAGTGCCGTAAGTACTACGCAATTTATGCGGGGTGATCTTTTTCAGTGTCGTCACCTGGGATGCATATTTTTTGACCAGATTTTCGACCGCACGGACCGTAATCCGGCGATTCTGAATGGACAAAAAGAGTGCGGATTCATGACCGGAGAGGGTCATGACCTCTTTTCTCTGGGCCATATATTCCGATAAGGTTTCTTCGACTTCTTCCCCGAAATAGACACGGGCCTCGTTACCGCCCTTACGGATGATGCGGATCGCGCCGTTATCAAAATCCACATCCTCCAGGTTGAGGCCGACACATTCCGATACACGGATGCCGGTGCCCAAAAGGAGCGTAAGCAGGCAAAGATCACGCACTACAGTGCGGTCATGAAATTTCTTCTGGTGTTTGCTTTCCTGGGCAGACCCGTTTTCCACGACATCCAACAGTTTGGCAACTTCATCCGGATCCAGACGGATGATATTTTTTTCATGGATCTTCGGCATATGAATGATGGTCGCCGGATTGGATTTGATCAATTCCGCTTCATAGAAATAATTGAACAAAGACTTGATCGCCGAAAGCTTACGGGCTTTTCCGCGCTCATCGTTGGTATGCTCCACGCCGTCTGCGCCGGTGTAGTAGGAGAGATAGTCCAGAAAATTTTCCAGATCAAACTTGCCGATCTGTTCGAGTGCATCCAGACGAATGTCCGATAATACATCCGCTTTGGGTTGTATGACATTCTCGTTCATATAGTTGAAAAAGATCTGGAGATCATAAGCATAGGCCACCATAGTGCGGGCGCTGACGCGATCGGCAATACCGCGAAAGAATATGGTACAAAAAGCCGGAAGGGATTTTTCCATCTGCCGGAGTTTTTCGATATTATTTCGTTTTACCTGTTCATGATAATTCAGTTCTGCCATCGATTACAAACTCCGTAAATACATGTCGATTAGGATTTCTTACCGGATGCCTTCTTGTTCTTTGTATCGGAAGTTTTATCTTCCGGTTCCGTCTTTTCCGAATCCTCTTCGGTAAATACCGCCAATTCTTCGTTTTCTTTTTCGTTTTCCTGGCGTTTCACCAGTGCTTTGAAGGCCTCGATACTCATAATACGTTTTACTTTATTCTTCGGCAGTTTTACAAATTCGCCGTTCTCGTCAATATAATCCACATGGACATATTTCTTGGTCTCCATGGTGAGCTCTTTCTTGGTCAGTCTCGAGTTCACAAAAGAACTTAAACCGGTGAAGATCACAGCGAACAGAGGAACACCGACTACCATTCCGGCAAAATCGAACAATCCCCCGAAGATGGTGATGGCAACGATCACCCACAAACTGGACAGACCGGTTTTTCCGCCCAGGATCTTCGGGCCCAAAATGTTGCCGTCAAACTGCTGCAGCAAAATGATCATAATGATAAAATACAGGCACTGCATCGGATCCACCAAGAGAACCAGCAGGGCGCAGGGGATCGCGCCGATAAACGGTCCGAAATAGGGGATGATATTGGTAATTCCGACCACCACGCTGACCAGTACCGCATAAGGAGTTCCGATGATCTTGGTTAAGATAAAGCAAAGGATACCGACAATAATGGAATCCAAGATCTTGCCGCTGAAAAATCCCAGGAAGGTTTTGTTCGTAAAACGGATATTGTGAATGATCGCGTTGGCACGATCACGGCTCATGGTTGCATAGATCAGTTTCTTGGCCTGACCGATCAGCAGTTCCTTGCTGTTGAGCAGATAGATGGATACGATGATTCCGATCAACAGGTTCAAGAGCAATTTGAGAACCGAAACACCACCGGAGATCAAACCTTTTACCAAACCGCCGGTAGTAGAGATGATCGCTCCCTGCTGGGATTCATCCATATCCGTCAGTTTGGTCATGATCAGTTCTTCGATGCCGGTGGTAGAAGCATTCAGAATATCGTTCACATTTTCCTGTATCCCCGGAAAACGGATCAGCATCTTGGAAATCCATGTTTCAAAATTATCGATATACTCGGGGAAACTTTCAATAATGCCCTGTATACTCTTGACCAATTCCGGGATGAGCAGATTGAAAAATCCGAATACCGCAACAAACACAAGAATATAAGTGATCAGGATGATCAGTGCGCGGATCCGTCGCTTGCTTTTTCCGCGGGCTTCGCCGACCGCGCCATGATAGATCCATTTTTCCGGCAAACGATAGCATTGCTTCTCCAGAAAATTGATAATGGGAGAGAGCAGATAAGCAATTACCATGCCCATAAAGAGCGGTGTCAGAATTTTTCCTATGGTTTTAAAGATGCCGGAGATCACATCGAACTGATTGATCACAAAGAAGAACAGAATGATCGCAGCCCCGCTTAAGAATGCCGTAAGCCCCCAGGCAAAATAGTTATGTTCATCATCCATTTTCATATCGAAAACCCTCGTAAATATGCATATTTTAAAGGAAATCCAAACATTACTACTATACCACAGATTTACATAATTGAAAAGTGGGATTGTTGACAATATACATCGGAGTAGGCTATAATTTGTAAGGTTTTACGGTCACTGACCAAACAATTTCAGATAACAGAAACGAGCACAGAACAATGGACTTTTTGAAAGAACAATACAAAAAAATGGGACTGGATGAGGAGACCATTCAGTTTGGAGATACGATCCGCAAGCAGTTGCAGGAAAGATTTGCGCAGATTGATGCCATGGCGGAACTGAACCAGTTAAAGGTGCTGCACGCCATGCAAAAGCATCAGGTGAGCGAAGCATGTCTTTTGGGAACTACCGGTTACGGATATAACGATCTTGGCCGCGATACTTTGGAAGTGGTGTATGCCGAGATCTTCCGCGCAGAAGATGCTCTGGTGCGTCCGCAGATCACCTGCGGTACTCACGCATTGGCCCTTGCCCTGATGAGCAATCTGCGTCCCGGAGATGAGCTGTTAAGCCCGGTGGGAAAACCGTACGACACCTTGGAAGAAGTCATCGGTATTCGGGATAACGGAAACGGCCACAGCAGCGGATCCTTAAAAGAATACGGCATTACTTACCGTCAGGTGGATCTGTTGCCGGACGGCGGATTTGATTTTGAAGGCATCCGTAACGCGATCAACGAAAAAACGCATATGGTCACCATCCAGCGCTCCAAAGGATACCAGACCAGACCGACGCTTTCCGTAGAACGCATCGGAGAGTTGATCCGTTTTATCCGCGAGATCAAGCCGGATGTGGTGATCCTCGTCGACAACTGCTACGGCGAATTTGTGGAAGCCATCGAACCGACGGAAGTGGGCGCGGATCTGGTGGCAGGTTCCCTGATCAAGAATCCGGGCGGCGGACTTTGCCCCATCGGCGGATATCTGGTCGGCAAGAAAGAATGTGTGGAGAACGCCGCATATCGTCTGACTTCTCCGGGACTGGGTAAAGAAGTGGGGGCATCCTTAGGAATCCTTCCTGCCTTTTACCAGGGACTGTTTTTGGCGCCGACCGTTACGGCATCTGCCTTAAAGACTGCGATCTTTGCCGCTAATCTGTATGAGAAACTAGGCTATTTCGTATTGCCGAACGCTACGGAAACCCGATACGATATCATTCAGGCGATCACGCTGAACACGCCGGAGGCATTATGTGCTTTCTGCGAAGCCGTACAGGCCGCCGCTCCGGTAGACAGTCATGTCACGCCGGAACCCTGGGATATGCCCGGCTATGACGATCAGGTGATCATGGCCGCCGGCGCCTTTGTTTCCGGTTCCTCCATCGAACTGAGCGCAGACGGTCCGTTAAAACCGCCTTACAATGTATATTTCCAAGGCGGACTCACCTGGCCGCATGGTGCATACGGAATGTTAAAGACCGTTCAGTATCTGAAGGATCGCGGACTGGTCAAATTATCCTAAATACATATCCATAAAGGAGATACGATATTATGTCAAAACTGATCACGATCAATATGAACCGCAAACCGATCTACGATATTATGATCGAGAATGATTTTTCGCAGCTTGCGGAAAAACTGAAAACGCTGGGCTACGAAGGCGTAAAGGCCACGATCGTAACGGACAAACTGGTAGGTCCGATCTATGCCGATACGATCAAAGATGCCGTAAAAGATGTCTTCAGCGATGTCTTTGTCTATGCCTTTGACGCTGGTGAGCAGAACAAGAATATGGATACCGTACAGGCCATTCTGGCAGATATGGTGGAAAATAAAATGAACCGTCACGACCTGGTGATCGCCCTGGGCGGTGGTGTGGTTGGCGATGTCGCCGGCTTCTGCGCATCCATCTTTATGCGCGGTATCGATGTGATCCAGATCCCCACATCCCTTTTGGCACAGGTGGATTCCTCCATCGGCGGCAAGACCGGTGTGGATTTCCTGCAGTATAAGAATATGGTCGGCGCGTTTAAGATGCCGAAGCTGGTCTATATCAACACCAATACGCTGTCTACATTGGATGACCGTCAGTTCTATGCCGGTATGGGCGAAGTACTGAAATACGGTCTGATCATGGATGCCTCCTTCTATGAGTGGCTGCTTTCCAAATTGTATGAGATCCACGATAAGGATGCCGCAACACTGGAAGAAATGATCGAACATTGCTGCATCTGCAAGCAGCGTATCGTCGAACGCGATCCGGAAGAAAAAGGCGACCGCGCATTGCTCAATTTCGGACATACCATCGGTCATGCCATCGAAAAATACAAGAATCTGACGCTCATGCACGGTGAATGTGTAGCGCTGGGTTGCGTAGCGGCTGCATTCATTTCCTGGAAGAAAGAAAAACTGTCCATGGAAGAGTACTACGAGATCCGCGATATGTTTGTACCGTTCAATCTGCCCATCAGCATTGATGATATCGATGACGAGGAGATTATGAAGCTGATCAAATCCGACAAAAAGACAGATCAAAACGGCATCAAATTCATTCTGCTCAAGAAGGTCGGAAAAGCCTATATTGACAAGACTTTGACGGATGAAGAGATTTTAAACGGCATCAAAGAGATCCACTTTGTGGAAGACGGTGAATAATGAATACAAAAAGCAAGAAAATCAACAATAGTATCAAAATGCTGATGATCGATCTGTGTATCAGCCTGATCGCCATATTTCTGGACCAGATCACCAAGATCCACATCCGCAAGACACTGCCGGTCAGTTCCGGATACGATGTGATCCCCGGGATCCTGCAGATTCTGCATCACGAAAATCCCGGTGCGTCCTGGGGCATGATGAAGGGCCAGACGACATTGTTTCTGGTGATCGCCGTGGTCGTCGTCATCGGACTTGGCATTTTTGCAACACGGATCCCGCAGGAAAAGAAATATCTGCCCATGAATCTGGCAACATCCCTGATCCTGGCCGGAGCCATCGGTAATACGATTGACCGTATTATGAAAAAGACCGTCACGGACTTTATTTATGTATCCTGCATCAATTTCCCGATCTTTAATGTGGCGGATATGTATATTGTCGTTGCAACCTTCGGTATTGCCGCAATGGTAATTTTTGTGTATAAAGAAGATGATCTGCAGTTTATGGATTTTGGCCGTAAAGCAGACAAATCAAACGCTGATTCTGGCAAAGAATCCGACAAAGCAGGAGAAGACTGATGGAATACCAGTTTGTGATCACAGAAGAGCAGGAGGGAGACCGCATCGATAAATTTGCGGCCTCCCTTTTGGAAGATTGCTCCCGGTCTTATCTGCAAAAACTCATCAAAGACGGCGCTCTGGTCTTGAACGGTTCTGCCGTAAAACCATCCGCCATCATCAAAACCGGCGATCATGTATTGATCAATGTGCCGGAATCCGTCCTGCCGGCCATTCAGCCGCAGGATCTTCCCATCGATATTGTTTATGAAGATCATGACATCGCGATCGTCAATAAGCCCAAGGGGATGGTAGTGCACCCAGCACCGGGGCATTACGAAGGAACGCTGGTCAATGCCATTATGTATCATTGCAAGGATTTGTCGGGCATTAACGGCGTTTTACGGCCCGGAATCGTCCACAGGATCGATCGGGACACCACAGGGTTGTTGGTAATATGCAAAAACGATGATGCGCACCAGAAGATCGCTGCGCAGCTAAAAGAGCATTCCGTAGAACGCAGTTATCAGGCGATTGCTCTCGGAACTATTCGCAAAATACTACCGAACGAAGAGATCCAGACCATCCATACGGTGATCGGCCGTGATCCCAAAGATCGCAAAAAAATGACGGTTTTGGAAGGCGCCGCCGCCACACACGGCAAGGACGCCATCACACATTTTACAATATTGAAACAATATTCGGATATGGCGCACATCGAATGTCGCTTAGAAACCGGCCGTACGCACCAGATCCGCGTGCATTTGTCGCATATCGGCCATCCGTTGCTCGGAGACGCCGTATATGGGGCCAAATCCACGAGATTTCAGTCCAAAACGCAGGGCCAGACATTGCACGCAAAAACGCTGGGATTCGTACATCCGTCCACAAATGAGTGGATTTCCTTTGATTCAGAGCTGCCGGCGTATTTTCAGGAGATTTTGAGCGCTTTGGAGACCACAGATCATTAGGCCGTAAATTCCGGAGCATTTTACGCAAGTTGCATCCGTCAAAATCAATCTGCATTACAGGCATCATACAAATTACGGATTCGTATTCTAAAGTGCGTATGTTTGATATCAATACGTAAGTATTCACAGATTTACATTTAAAATGTCTGCATACATAGAAATCCCTGTATTTCAGCATATTCTACGCGATAGAGGGCCATAAGGAACTATTCGCGAAAGACAGCTTTTACGAAGAGATATTGCCTTCCTTGCCGGTGGTTATCGGATAAAATCGAGTTTTTTAATCATTGCAAATTGCCGATTTTATCCGATAAAAATTATTACCTGATCAAGGAAGCGTTTTTTTCTTTGATGAGCAAATAATGAAAAACAACATAAGACCTATGAAAAACAGACAAAATCCTAACGCGAAAATCACATAAGAAACTGTCACATAGGTGTTTATAGAAACATAACGCATATTTGATTGATCTACATCAAGATGAACTAACCATTCATTACAGTATCCTTGAAGCTCTGTGTTCATCGAACCAATGATTCCCTTAACGACTATTGATTTGTCAAGTCTGTCTGTTTTATTGTCAATATAATTCCAGGTACTATTACAGATTTCTTCCAGCTCAGATATTAGTTTCTTATTATTTACGGTTACTGAAATAAATGTGCCATCATCCAGCATAATAAGATAATGTTGATCTTTACCGATAGGAATCCCATTAAACGTATGTTTCGTCTCGGCGTAATTACCTATAACTTTATCGATATAAAGACTCACATACTGTTCATTAAACTCCTTATCGTCATCAATAAGTTCATACAGATCCGTTGAATTATTTGCAAGAACATCCTTATAGGAACTATAAAACATAAACGCTATAAAAGCGAATACCAGAATACCAAAAATTCCTATAAATGCTTCATTCGTTATTCCTTTATTTTGCATAACAATGTAACAAGTAGACAGTCTCTACGCTCCTTTCAGAGTTCCTAAATTTTATTAACAGGTGATCATTTTTCTGTTTTTAGATATGGAGAAGTACGATCAGCCAGACAAAGTCAAAAGACTGTTGCCCGGATGAACCGCCATCCAAACAACAGCCCTAATAAGATCATTTCATAAATTAATTAAACAAATTACTGCATAAAGTTTTCCTGGAATGCACCGGAAATATTTGTGTTTTCCGGAGTGATTACATAAATGCCTGCAAAGGTTTCGGATGCAGAATAAGATACGCGTCCGAATGCGCAGTTCAATGCATATGCAGTACCGCAGGAGAAGTCAAATACACGACGTGCAAAACCTTCATCGCAGCTTTCGGTATTCAGGATTACGGTCATACCATCCAACAATTTGTCAGTGATCTGACGAAGATCTTCCATAGTCGTCGGCTGGATCGCGATCACTTCATGATCCGGCTCGGATGCATAATCCTTCTTCGCATTAAACGGAGAAATCTTTCCGAAACTCTTGGCCGGCTTTGCAGCACGTTCCTTTCTGGCAGGCTTTTCTTTTTCTTCTTCCTCTACTTCATCTTCTTCGTCCAAGTAATAATCCTCATCGTAATCATCCTTGTTGCCAAAACGGTTGCTGATTGCTTCAGCTAAATTCCATGCCATGAAACATTCCTCCTCATTTTTCCTCATATTATCCATAGATCTCCGGAACCTCAAAAAAGGTATACAGAAATTATGGAAACCTCATCAATGAAACCATTATGAATCAAAAATATTTTTATGTCAACACCTTTTTGCGCTTTTTACAAAAATCATTATAATTCATCGCATTTTTGGGCAGTTTACATAAAAATCAGCATATATTTTATGTAAACAACTTATGTATATCTGTTATGTTAACCTACATTTTATGTTAACTCCCTTTGTTTTGTCTGAGGGTATCCGAAACAATATAGAACAATAAAAAAAGAACCCTGCGATTTCATTCGCAAGGTTCGTAGCAAAATACCTTTTATGATTTTATAAGATCAGAGTTTGCCATAATCCCGTTCTCCGAAAATACCGGTGCCCACTCTTACATGGGTTGCGCCCTCTTCCACCGCGACCTCAAAATCTCCGGTCATACCCATAGAGAGGATCGGCCGTTCCGGAAAATAACCGCGTACCGCATCACTGTATAAGAATTCCTTTAAGGTCTTGAAATATACTCGATTCTCTTCCGGATCTTCTACATAGGGTGCGATGGTCATCAGCCCCATCAGTTTCAGATTGGGCAGTTCCGATACACTTTTGATCAGTTCCGCATTTTGCCCCATATCCGAAGTACCGAATTTGCTGTCCTCACCGGCCACATTGATCTCGATCAGGATCGGCTGGATACATTCGGCTTTGACCGCCTGTTTGCTGATCTCTTCCGCCAGATGCAGGCTGTCCACGCTGTGGATCAGAGCCACTTTGCCGATGATATATTTGATCTTGTTGGTCTGCAAATGGCCGATCAGATGCCAGTCGATGTCTTCCGGCATTTCCGGCATTTTTGCTGTCAGTTCCTGCACCTTGTTTTCGGCAAATACTCTGGCTCCTGCTTTGTAAGCTTCCTGCAGCGCAGAAAGAGGTTTTGTTTTGCTGACACAGAGCAGGGTCACTTCGGAAGCATCTCTTCCGACGCGCATACAAGCCGCATTGATCCGGTTCTGTACTGCATCAATATTTCCGCCGATACTCATACCCAAAAGCCCTCCCAGGTTTATTCAAATACGAATTCATCGTCGCTGAGTTCATTCGCATTCAGCGCAATAAAATCGTATTCATTCAGACCGTAAGCCGTATTGGATTTTACGATCGCATATTCATCATTCTGATACAGGATCACAATCTGTCGGAAATCCGCGTATCCTTTGTTGATATTATATACGCCGGTCAATTCGCCCTTCATACTGACCGGATATTCCGCCAGATCGCCTTCCTTCAACAGATAATCGCCGATGCGAAGCTGACTGTCATCCACATAGTAGTATTCCTCATCCTCCGAGTATACCGAGATGGACATACGCATACTGGAAGCAGTGCCGTCTTCCATAAAGGTCTTGCGCAGGAAGACGCAGGTATTATCCTCGGACTGCTCGATCAGATAGTCCTTGGGCACCAGGAAGAATTCTTTATGCACGATGGACGATAACGGGATCTTCAGTCCGGTTTCGTTGCTTTCGTCCAGTTCGATCTCCAAAAAACGATCCGTACAGAAATTAACTACGGAACTGTTAAAGGACAATACGCAAAAACTCACATTCTGATCGTAAGGCACGATGCTGACCTGTCCCCAAAGCACCTGCTGGTTCTTTAAGAAACGGACCTGCACATAGCCTTCCGCTTTTAACTGCTCTCCGCGCTCCGGATCCACCTGGATCGCAACACTCCAATTCTCGGATGTGAGCAGTTTGTATACCGGCGCATCCTTGCCGACCAGTGCATGATTGGCAAGAGGCGTTTTCTCATATTCTGCCTGGTCAAACAATGTCGGGGTCAGACTCTCGGTATTCAGTTCCTCCAGACCGTCGGTATGATATACCACATAGCCCGGTTTCTGAGCCTTGGAAAGCTTCACCAGATCCGAAGAATAGTTGCCTCCCAGGGTATTGATATTGTTCAAAACATTGGTATTGGCCAGTTTTAACAGACTTCCGTCCAGATCATACAAAAAATCGTAGGTGGAATGAAAATCCTTCTCCGAAAATCCGGCAGAAAAATGAATGATATCCGTACGAAGATCGCGCAGATCCTCTTCGGACAGGGAACTTTCCCCGGTCGGTGCGCTGGCCATCTCGTTCAAAGCACCGGTCTCATCAATGGCATAAACCAGATCGCCGACACCGATATGTTCGCCTTCCCGCGCAAAATAGGTAATGTAACCGGTGTCATTTCCGCTGACAATGTTTTCCTCGCGCAAAACGATACCTTCATACACATTATTGATCGCCAGGGATCCGGCTCTTACCTGATAGGACGATACATCTTTTCGATTGAACAGCTGGATTACAAGATAGATGAGATAGCCCAAAAAAACAAGCAGAAGGAAAACAATCCGCCTGTTCCACTTTGCATCCATAACAAGCCCGTTACTGTTTTCTCTTCTGCTCATTACAATTCGTGATCCTTTAAAACAAAACTGATTTAAATCTTTTTACTTCTTACAGGGAAACGATGATGTTTTCCTTGAATTTTGCAGGGATAACTGCTTCTTCCGCTGCAATGCTGATGCAGAATTTGATCTTTCTGGCATCGCTGAGTGCTGCAAACTTATCCAGTGTAGCTTCCAGTTCGCTGTCATCCACACAGGCGATTCTTTTGAAGTTATCAAAGAAAAGTTGTTCCAGGTCATGATCCTGGGAGATGATACCGCAGATGAAACCGTAAAACTCATCGCAGCTAGTAAATCCGTATTCGGAAACATCTACCAAACGAATCTTGTTGTTCAATTCATACATATGTTTGGTATTCTTATCCAGATAAACGATGTTTCCACTTGCCTCTTTGATCTCGCTATTCACTTTGTCAAGCATCTTTCCGGTTTTGCCTTTGCCCTGGCCGCCTACGATCAATTCTATCATGTGGTAATACCTCCGAAAAAATTAGTAACTTACTGAAAATAATTATAGCCTAAAAGTTAGCACGTGACAACTGTTTTTCTATACAAATTTCACGAACAAAATTGCCAAATCTATACTTTCTTTTGTTATATTATTCCTAAACCCGTTACTATTCGATCGTTTCGTTGCAAAGTTGTGTCATGGAATGATACAGGGTATCAAAACTGTCCGCTCCCATCACAACCGCGATGTAAGGATGCCCCGACATGGACTTCAGATACAGTATGATACATTTTCCCGCAGCCGCTGTACTTCCGGTTTTACCGCCCACTACCGTTACCCGATCCGGTGACTCATAGCCTTTCAGGAAGTACTGGTTCGTGGTGGAAATATCCTTGGTTACCTCTCCGTTTGCCGCGGAAATATAACTGAAAGAGTACTTTTCCGTCTGGATGATCTTTAAAAATTCCGGCTGTTGGATTGCCGCCTGAAAGATCAGGTACAGATCATACGCACAGGTATAATGCTCTTCGTTGGTCAGACCGTGGGGATTCACAAAATGCGTATGCGTTGCCCCGAGTTCGGCCGCGCGGGCATTCATCATTTCCGCAAAATTTTCCTGCGTCTCCCCTACATACTGCGCCAGGGCCAGCGCTCCGTCATTTGCGGAATAGACCAGTGTTACATATAACAGATCCCGAACGGAGATGCGGTCTCCTTCTTTAAAACCGAAATTCTGTGCGCCCTCCTCACGGATGGTCACATCTCCAATGGTAATGATGTCATCGAGATCGGGACAGTTTTCCAGCGTCAGAAGCGCCGTCATGATCTTGGTCAGGGAAGCCGGACTCAATCGTTCATTCGCCTGATAGGAATACAAAACATTGCATGCGTCGATATCATAAACGCATGCTGCCTTTAATGTCTCGGTGGAAACCGTGCTGTTTTCGGTCACATCCGCAACCGCAGCACACAGTTTTTCCGCAAATAACGGGATCTGTGCCTGTTCCACGTTGGTGGTCAGTGCATAGTCCGTACTGCCGTCCAGCGTTCCGTAGGGTATGGGAACTTCTACCGTCCCGCATCCGGTCAGCAAAGCGGCTGCCGAGATCACGCCGAGCCCGTATCGAATAGACTTACTTATACATTTCACGCCACTCAAGTTCTCCACGCTCCACGGATTTGATCAGGAGTTCCGCACTGGCCAGATTGGTTGCCAGCGGGATATTGTGCATATCACAAAGACGCAGCAGATTGTTTGCATCTACTTCATGCGACATGGGATTCAACGGATCGCGCAAAAAGATCACCAGATCGATCTGGTTGTGCTCGATCTGAATTGCGATCTGCTTTTCACCGCCCAGATTTCCGGCCAAAAACTTGTGTACGGTCAGATTGGTCACCTCTTCGATGAGGCGGCCGGTGGTTCCCGTAGCATATACTTCATGTTTGCTCAGGATCCCGCGATAGGCTATGCAGAAATTCTGCATCAGTTTCTTTTTTGCATCATGTGCGATCAATGCTATATTCATTATGGATACCCCCTAAATATCTACATGTAAATCTTCCTGGATCAGCTCGGTAAAGGAGATCGTTCCGCTGGCTCTGGGTTGCGGCCTGCGCAAACCGACGCTCAGTACAAATCCCATTCCGATATAAAGACTGACTAACGAGGTCAGACCATAACTGACAAAAGGCAACGGCAGACCGGTGTTCGGAAGCAGGCCGGTCGTAACGCCCACATTGATAAAACTCTGAAAACAGATGATCGAACCCATACCGAAACAGATGATCTTTCCGGCAATATCCCTCGCCTTCATCCCGACAAAATAACATTCTCCGGAGATCAGCATCAGCAGGATGATCGTGATCGAAGTCCCAACAAATCCCATTTCTTCGCCGATGATCGCAAAGATAAAGTCGGTCTGCGGTTCCGAAATGTAATTTCCGTTCTTTACCGACCCGACTTCGTTATTGTTCAGGCCCTTGCCCCACAGTTTTCCGGATCCGATCGCCGTGATGGAATTCTGCTGCTGGTAGGCGGTCGTCAGGGAATATTTATCCGGCTGCAACCAGGCCAGGATTCGCTTCTGCTGGTATTCGTTGATCAGTTTCTGATCCGGCTGCAATACCAAAAAGAACACGATCACCGCTGCCGGAATCACTACGGCCAGCGTGGCAAATATCACTTTGTGGCTGAGGCCGCCGACATAAAGCACCATACAAAAGATCAACACGACCATGATACTGGTCGAGAGGTCCGGCTGCTTGTAGATCAGGTAAAAGACCGGCAAAAACAGAAGCACCATCTCCAAAATGGTCTTCACTGTATTCAGATTTTCTCTTCGTTTCATTATAAACTGTGCAAAAAAAAGTATCAAGAATATTTTTGCGGACTCCGACGGCTGAAAACGGATCCCTGCGATCTCGATCCATCGCTGCGCATTGTTGGAGGAATCACCGAAAAACTTAACCAAAAGCAACAGTCCGAGATTCCCGATATAGATGAGCCAGTACAGTTTCAGGATCACGCCGTAATCAAAGAAACTGATCACGAGCATCAGAAAAACACCCATCAAAAGTCCCTGGATCTGACGCATCTGCACGCTTTCCTTCGCGCTGCCGATGGCCATGATGCCGATGGTCGAGATGGAGAGCAATAATACGACCAGACGAAAATCAAAATATTTTACCGACAGTTTCTGTTTCATAAGATCCTTTTCTTCTCCATATCAGTCACCTGCGGATTCTGCGGTTGCATCCGAAGCCGTACCGGTGATCAGGGTTTCCTCGTCTTCCAGGCCGAAATAATACTGGAAGCAGTCGTGGGCTACCTGCGCCGCAAAGTCGGAGGAATAACCGTTTGCAATTCGGACCGCGATCGCTGCCTGCGGATGCTCATACGGTGCATATCCGACAAATAACGCATGGTTTGGTTTGTTGGTTGCCTCCTGTGCCGTACCGGTCTTGCCGGCAGTCTGGATGGGCAGATCGTCAAAGTAGGACTTGGATTCCACCACCCGCCGCATACCGAGATGAATGGCATTCCATTCGCTCTGATCCAGCACCACCTCATTATGGATGTGCGGAACAAAGAAATAATCGGGATTACCGGCAGGATCCCGGATCTCCCGGATCAGCGTCAGGTCATATACCGTACCGCTGTTGGCCACCGCCGACACATAGCGCGCCAGTCCGACCGTGGTAAAGTTATGGGTACCCTGACCGATCGCCGATGCTACCGGATATTGATCGGAGATCTGCGGCTCCGCTTCGGTGATCTCCACGCCGGATTTTTCATTCAGCGCAAACTGTTCCGCATAAGTGGTCAGTCGTTCGATACCGACATGGTCATTATATCCGGTACCGTCATTCGCCAGACGATAGCCCACTTCGTAGAAAAAGCAGTTACAGGAATTCTCGATCGCCCCGGTCACATTCAGATCTCCGTGATGCCCCGGATGGATCCAGCAATTGTGTACCGTACCGTTCAGTTTGGTAAAGGTTCCGGTACATTCGATCACGGAATTTAAGTTGATCACGCCTTCTTCCAGACCGGCAATACTCGATACCATCTTAAAGGTAGAACCCGGAGCCGTTCTCTGTTGCGTTGCATAATTCCAAAGCGGCTTGGAGCGGTCATTCGTCAGTTTTGCCAGATACGCCGAATCTGCGGTATTGGCCAAACGGTTGTTATCATAGCCCGGATAGGAAACCAGCGCCAGTACTTCTCCGGAATCCGGATTGGTAATCACCACTGAGCCCGAGCAAGGCTCCAAACCTAGCTGGGCCGGTGTCAGACGCAGATGTGAGATTATATAGGTAATAAAACTGTAAGAGGTGATCCGCCCGCTCTTCAGCGCTTCCACGCGGTCAGTATCCGTCTGTATGATGTCCTGTTCCCAAAGGATCAGACAGGTCTGACGCCCGTTGATCCGGTCTTCCTGCAGCATATATTTGTACAGACGCTTGGAAAATTCGGTGCTGTTTTCCAGACGCACGATGATGTCCGCCACCAAAGCACGGTAGATTTCTTCCGAATCCGCATACTGGCTGCTGATCGTAAGTTTGCTGATATCGATCCACTGTTTGGATATGCAATACAGCAAAAACTCTCGAATGCTGATCGTCTCCTGTACTTTCCAGTTCAGATAGACTTCGTCCGTGGTATCGATCTCGGAGGTATGCAGGATACCTACATTATCCGATCCCAATAACGTTATGATATAACTTTCGTATTCCTTCAGTTCCGTTGAAAGATCCTTGTACGGGGTATTTCCGTTGATCATCTCCTCGCGAAGGACCTCCGAAACTTCGGATCTCTTTTGCAGGAATGCGGCATAAACCGCTTTTTCATTTTCTCCCGCATAGGATTTGGACAAATGATCGAGATTAATGACGTTGTTGCCGTACAGTGCTGCGTATACATCATAGACCGGGATCAGACGGTTTCGTCCGCTCTGATTGATGGTCTTTTCGTTGCGCAGTTTGCTCACCAGGATACCGGCGATCTTTTGCTCCAGCAGATGATACGCCGCCATCTGCAGGTCGGTATCGATGGTCAGATACACATCGTTACCGGCGATCGGAAGCACCACATTCTGCGTCTCGATGATCTTTCCCATATTGTCTACATAGACGGTTTCCGATCCTTTCTGTCCGCGCAGCTGCGCTTCCATGGAATACTCAATACCGGTTTTTCCGACATAATCCGTGGTCGCGTAGTCCGGATTTTCGGCAGAATAACTCTCGTATTCGTTCTGGGAAATGCGTCCCGTATAACCGATGATCGGTGAAAAATAAACCGCGTGGTTATATCGTCGGATCGTATCCTGCACCACCGAAACACCCTGCAGGGTATCGCTGTTTTCCATAATGACTGCCACGGTCTTTTCCGACACATCGGTGGCCACCGTCGTCGCAATATACTTTTGGAACGAATTGAGGCTTAAATGATAACGGATGATCGCGATCTGCAGGATCTCTTCTTTGCTGTATCCCATCATCGGAAAAAACCCTGCCTTGCTCCCGCCATGGGCATAACTACCGATCCCGAATTTTTTCGATGCGCACAGATAGTCCATCACGTCGTCCGGCGTGGAAGTTCTCTCCGTATAGTACAAATCCGCGATGGTTGCCCTGCCGTAAATGTCCGCCAGAAAACGCAGTCTCTGGGTTCCCTCATAAGCAAACGCAAAGTTACCGTCCTCATCCAGATAAATACCGAAATCATTCATCACATGATCGCCGTTTTCTTCGATCATCCGCACCATATTCAGAATGATACCGTTTAATTTTTCGTTCTTTCCGTTTCCGGATTCGATGGTATCGGTGATCGTGACGGAATAGGCCAGTTCGTTATAGGCCAGCAAGACACCGTTACGGTCATAAATATTGCCGCGGGCCCCCGGAATGCTGATCTCTTTTTCGATGCTCAGGGTAAAATTGTCCATATAATCTTCGCCCTGTACGATCTGCAGCGAAAAGACCCTGCCCAGCAGAATGCAGAAAACAATAACCAAAAAAAGATACGGTACAAAGTATCTCGCATTATAAAAACGAATGAATTTTTCTTTCAAAAAAGCGATCATCCGCCGATCCCTTCCGAACCGGAATCGTCAGACATATTGCCCGGATCCCAGTTATCCATATCACTCTTCTTACGACTCACCTGCACAAAACGGGTTTCGATCAATAATGCTAACGGATACAACGGGATGGATGCCCAAAAGGTCATGACCATCTCCGGCAGGCATCGCGCCGTAAAATACTGCCCGAAATGAAAATTACCATACAGTACATCAAATAAAAGAAAACGCAGCAGCAACACGCAAAGATCTGAAATCACGATCATCGCGATGGGAATACGGTATTCGTGTTCATCAAAGAAACGATGAAACTGCCCGCACAGAAATCCTACATACACATAGATCAGTGCGTGCAGGCCGATGGTATCCATAAAAAAAATATCAATAAACAAACCGCCGAAGAAACCGCAGAACATGCCCGAATACTCCCCGCGCAGCCAAGCAAAAATGCATACGCATGCCAGGATCAGATCCGGAACGATACGGCTGACGGAGAAATGCGGAAAAACGCTGCTTTGAAACAAAAAGCAGAGAAACACAAACAATGCCGCGGTGATTTTTTCCTTGATCGCAATCCGCATAGGCTATTTCTCCACCGTCTTCTTCGTTTCCGTGATCACCAACACATCTGAAAGATGTTCAAAATCCACCACCGGCGTGATCTTGCCCGACATGGTCAGATGATTGGAATCTTCTTCTACCGTTGCAATATAACCGATGAGGATGCCAGGCAGATACCGGTCACTGATATTGGAGGTCACCACTTTGTCTCCGACCACCACACGATGTTCCCGGTCGGTCAACTGGGAATAGGAAACCATTCCCTGCGCGATCAACTCCATACTGCCGCTCACGATCAGGTTATCCTGCGTATGTAAAACGGATCCGCTGACGTTGGAATTGTCCGAAATAATGGTGGTTACCCTGGACCAGTTGGATGCCGTTTCGCTGACGATCCCCACCAGCCCGGATCCGGCCAGCACATTCATATTGACCGTGATGCCGTCGTCCGTCCCCTTATCGATCAAAAAGGAATTGAATCGGTTATCGTTTCCGGCAGCAATGATACGGGCGCCGACCTTTGCATATTCCGCATAGGTGTTGTCCAGTTCATACAATTCACGCAGATTGGTCAGTTCATAATGATCCTGCAACAGCTGTGAATTTTCCCAGTTCAGTTCGTCGATCTGTCGGCGGAGTTCTTCATTCTCCGCATTCAGTTCCGCAATGGTATGTTTTTCTTCCACAAAGGCCAATATGTTGGAGCTGACCCTTGCGATGCCCTTTTGAAAGGGCACAAAAATAGCCCCGGCGGTATTCTGCAGCGTACCGCCCTGAATATCGTGCGTAAACGTATAAAGCATCAGCGCGATACACAATGCAGTAAAGATCAGCAGCACATACTTGCCGGGAATCTTTTTCTTTTCTTCTTTTCGTTTTACTACCGGACACATAATTTTTTACTTGCCATTTTCCAAGCTGTAGGCCAAAGAGGTATAACGATCATCCCGAATGATCGTAGACAGTCCTTTTACAACACACGCGATCGGTTCTTCACTGATATTGACTTTCAGACCTGTATTATCACTGATCTTGGAAGCCAGGTGTCCCGCCAGACATGCTCCGCCGGACAAAAAGATACCGTTGCGATATACATCCGCACCCAATTCGGGCGGTGTATGCTCCAATACCTGCCTTACATTATCTACAATACTGTCAAAAGTAGCATTCAGGCAATCATTGACCAAAGCGGTCGATATTTCTTTTTCGATGGGAAGGCCGGAAATGATATCACGACCGTATACCACCGCGTTCTTTTTCTGGTTCTCCACATCACGCACGGCGATCTTTAGTTTTTCCGCCGTCTTGGATCCGATGAACAGGTTGTATTCTGTCCGCACCGCTGCCTTGATCGCATCATCCAGTTTCTGTCCGCCGGTCTTAATGAGCTGCGACATAACAATACCTCCCAAAGACAACAGGGAGATCTCGGTGGTATCGTATCCCACATCCACCACCATCAGGCCCTGGGATGTCTTTACATCAATATCCATCCCCAGTCCGTCGGCAATCGCTTTTTCGACAATATACACTTTTCTTGCTTTTACATTGCTCTCGCGGATCAGATCTTCAAATGCTCTGCGTTCCACCTCGGTCACATCCGTCGGCACGGCAATGTAATAATCCGCCGGCTTAATGCTGCCTTTGCACTGATCCATGATAAAATAATGGATCAGAGTATTCATATTGCGGATGTCCGCGATCACGCCATTTACGATCGGAAAAGACACCTGAATGTTATCCGGCGCTTTCTCGTACATATCAAATGCCGAATCGCCGTACGCATACAAAGTATCCCGCCCCTTAATGGCGATCATATTCTTTTCCATAAAATAACTGTTGTCAAAGCCGTTATAGATCTTTATATTGCTGGATCCCAGATCGATCCCGAATGCACTGATGCCCACTTCAAATTTTCCTTTCTTGTATCGTTAAAACGATCGATTTATAAAACACTGTATAAAATCAACCAAAATCCTTTGTATTTTACCACCAAATCACGAAAATGTATAGTTTTATATCATATAACAAAGACAATTCTCTTTTAGACCGGATCAATAAAAGAGGACGCCAAAGCGCCCCCTTATAGTGACGGGATTCAGGATTTCTCCGAATCATCCCCGGTTGTGGACTTCCGTAGTCTTTCAATCTCCGCAAGTAAACAGTTATTTTGATCTTCAAGCGCTTTTTTCTCATCCTCCCACTCTTTGCTCTTCTCCAGCCAATCCATATTCTGCGTTTCCAAGTCTTTATTCTGAATTTCCAAATCCTTTTTTTGCGCTTCAAGGTCCATATTTTGTGATTTCAGATCCGTATTCTGTAGTTCAAGTTCTTCTTTATCTTTCTTTAACACCGTCAGCTGATTGCTCATGTCCTCAACCATATACTTCACCGTGTTTTTATCCAAAAACGCTATAGCCTCTGAATACATACGGATCACCTCCTTTGGTTTACGGCGATATGCTGCGATATCACTGTAGTACTCCCTAAACTCCGGGTATTGTTCGATCAAAGCCACAATATCCTCTGCCTGCACCGACGAAAAGAAGGTAAGCCATGCGTCCTGCCTGCTTTGGATACCTTTATTGTGCAGTTTTTCCCGAAAAGTGTCAAGCGATATGTATGTAATATTTTCCAGGCTTTTCATTTCTACACCACTGTCATAACTCACCTGTCTGCGATGGATATAATAATCACACACATCCTTTTTCAGAAACTCTTTGGAGCTCTTATCCATCATAACAATGATATAAACCGGAGCCATATCGCTGTATTGAAATTCCTTGCCTCGAAGATTTTTCAGCCGCGTGTACTGCCGTATGATCAGGTCTGCCGCATACACCTCGCTCCGTTCTCCCGGAAAGTATAATCCGATCTTCTGCATCTCCAGATTTACAATTCGATGATTTCCGATCTCTACCAGCAGATCCATGATCACCAGACTGCTGTCTTCTGTAAGTGCCTGCCCTTCCCTGGTTAATACTTCCTTGATCTTTACCGGTTCTCCCGTCACGGAACTCAGGAAACTCTCCAAACGCTCCGGATGTTTCTCCGGAGATAGGATTTCCCGGAAAAAGGCATCATAAGTGATCAGCAGACTGCTTTTTCCCATAAAGAAATCCATCAGAGGCTGTTGTTGTTCCGCAGACAAGCGTCGAAACTCGTGCCACGCAATATCCTCCTGCATGATCATCCGGATTGCTTCATTTTCGGTCATTGGCTCTCCCAGAACCGTTGTTAACCTGTTTTCTTCTTTTACCATCTTAATTTGCTCCATCTCCTTCCTGCCGGTCGCAAAGCAGAAGATGTTTCCAAAAGAAGATCAAAGAAAAACTGCCCACTCTGTATCGGCACTGTAATATATTGTTGTTTTCTGTGATTTGAAACAGGCGGCCGCCTGCTTGCTAAGGAGAAATCCCCTGAACCACGACAAGAATAATATGTGAAATCGTCCGAATTGTCAATGGAACTTCTACACAACTTTTAAACAACTTTATCCACAAACCGAAAGGCTTTTTTACATCAAAAAAACGCCCGGCGTAGTTTTGCCGGGCGTTTTAGGAATCTATTTCTTTATTTATTTTACTTCATATACCACATAGCGTTCACCGAAGTCAGTGATTTCATCGGTTACTCTCTCCGAAACCTTGTCAAAAACAGAGAGGAATTGTTCCAGATTCTCTTCATTGATAGGTTTGTTGTCACATTTCAGAGGAAAATGAGCTGAAAAAATCTCTTTTTCTCCGTTATATTTTGCAATCTCTGCACGGAAATCCACTAAGTGTTCCAAGATATATTCCCATTCAAAGTCAAAGTAAACATCATACTCTTTCTCAGGTAAAAAATCGTCGCAATATACATCAGGCGCATCTCTATGATCCCCATAGACATCTACACATTTTGTATATAACAAAACAGAGAAATCGGCATTTAAATCTTTAATATATATATCCAAATCCGGACAGTAAATGATACTTGACATATACGGTTCATAACTAGCATATCCATATCGATATCCTTTTCCTATATATACCTTCCAATCATCTGTCATATACACATATTGGGGATATAACTGGCTTTCATCAAGCTCCTGCTCGTATATCATTGACGGATCACCATTATGTTCTTCTACATATTGCGCAGCAAATTCCTCCGCACCTTTCATAAACTTTCTGTATTTTCCGGGATCCGGTTCATTATGAAACATATATATTTCGGATTGAAAGCCATCCAAATGGATCACTTCACAATCGGACTCTTCCTCCGCTTCTTTTGCCTCTTCCTGTTCCGCTACCGTTTCCGAAACATTTTCTCCCGTTTCGGTCAGCAAAGAATCCGATTTCTCAACACGCTCCGGAGTGGGTGCCTCTTGCTGATTTTCACTTTGTAAAGAATCTTTGCTGCCCTCCGTTTCACTTGCGCATGCCGTGATCATCAGTGAAGCGATAATCCCGATAGTTGTCTGTAAAAGTTTCTTTTTCATATAATTCATCCCTTTCTTCTTGTATCATTTCAAATAGAATTCTCTGGAAATTCGATCAACTCCGTCGTATTCGATTTCTTCGTTGGATACGGCGTATTTTTCAATCACCTCGATGACTTCGTAAATTTTTTCAACATCGATAATTCCGGATAATTCATCTAATCCCGGGTAATCAAAGGAAATAAAATACCGATCCGGATTGCTATCCTTATGTACTACCGCCAAGAAATCAAGCATGTTCTCAATTTCACAGCCATCCTCCATACAACCGCAGAAACCATCAAAATAATCCGGATACCCAAAAGTCGGATAATACGCAGGTGCCGGCTTGCTATACGGCGAGAACAAAAACGAATGCATTGTTGCATCAACAAAACGCTGTGTCGACTCAAATGCAAGTCCTGTAACATTATCATACGCTACGATCATTCTTTTTAAATCGCCATTTTCATCGGTATATTCATATCCGTACTGACAAGCAATCCCCATAATTACCTGCCAATCCTTTGTCATATACAGATAATCTTCTCTCGGATAGAATTCACTGAAATTATCTGTCGTGATACTCCCGTCACTCCAGGATGTTTTCAGTTGTTCATAGCTCATCTTTTTTACCTGGCTGTCGTCATATCCCATTTCAGCAATGTGCTTTACTGCATAGTCAAAAGCTGCCTCCTGACCATTCAGATACGCATCTTCATCTTTTTCGTTATAAAACATAACGATTTTTGTCTGATAGCCGTCGATCGTTACGATTTCAGCGCCATCCATCTCTTCGAAATCCTTCGCTTCCCAAGAATCGCTATTCGCTTCGGAAATTTCCCCGGATTCTGTCGTCTCAACACTTCCTGCATTCTCCGCTGTTTCCGAGCCCTCACTTACTTCTGAAGTTCCGATATTGCTTGATTCCGCGTTATTTTCCGTTTTGTTCTCTGTCTGCGGTTCCGTAGTACCGCAAGCGATCATCGTCGCAGAAAGAATCCCCGCGCTGATCAGTCCTAAAATTCTCTTTTTCAATTTCTTACACTCCCTTATATAAATATTTTTATTGTTTCCGTTATTAAAACTTTTCACACCGGGGCCGTTAAAAAAGCACCTTATTTTTCAGCATATCCCGAAATTCTTCTTCTGTGACTAAAGGCATCTTTTTGCGAAACCGTTTTAATGCCTTCGGGTAATATGAAAAAATCCCTGCCAACATAGCCACATAAAATACGGGAACTAATATAACCGGAATTATGAGAAAAATCCCGAAGCGATTGATCGGATGAAAACGATAAAATCCGTAAAAAGCTGCTGACAAACCATAAGCGAATGCAATTATGTAAAATAGTTTGAGAAACCATGGAAAACCTTCCGCAGTACCAACGATCACAATGATTGACATTGCCACCCCAATCAGAGTCGAGATCTTGAACCAGGTTTTGTGGCTTTCGTTCACTTCCGCAAATCGCTGTTCCGTGTACATCTCAATATCCTGTTGTAACGCCTGTGAGATCACCGGCCCGCCGCAGTGAGGACATGTCGCCAATTTTTCATACATCGGATTTCCGCAATGCGGGCAAGGAATTGCTGCCATATTTTTTTACCTCCGTTCTTCCCTGTTTTTATAGATGGATTACCAACTTTATAACACTTTTTATCTTTTGGTTATTAACCAACAAAGAATAATACCATTTATCACTTATCAAGTCAGCGTTGCTATGTGCAATGCATATTGCAATGCATACAGAATTGCTATTTTGCAATACGATAGTACTTGGAGGATAAACAAGATGTCTTTTCGTATAGTACCGGACAAAAAAGAAACAGAAAATAAAACCGTTCGATTCCCCCTTCCTTTGATCCGGGAGATCGAGCATGCAATTCAGAATAAGGATATTACCTTCAGCGGTTTTGTAATACAGGCATGTCAATATGCCTTACAAAATCTTGATACGGGTGACAAATAACCTGACTCTAACAAAAAAGCACCCTTGGGAGAGTGCTTCTATATCATTGGTTGATATTATTACGAAAAACTATGTTCTTTTAGGATTTCCAGCATCCGTTTGGCCGGATCCGGATTTTCCGAGCGATCCACCCAGATCACGGAAGGCTCGCGTTTAAACCAGGTCAGTTGTCGTTTGGCAAAATGCCGGGTATCCCGTTGGATCGTGTATACCGCGTCCTCCAACGAACAGTCGCCGTTCAGATAGTCATAGATCTCTTTATATCCCAGCCCCTGCATCGAAACCGCAGTCCTGGGAATCCCCAGTTTCTTTAAGTGCTGCACTTCCTCAACCAGCCCCGCAGCAACCATTTGATCCACGCGTTTGTCGATCCGCGCATACATTGCCGGTCGCTCATCTGTGATCACAAAGAACAAAGCATCATAGGCTTCTTCCTTTTCCCGCTGCTCTGCATTATGTGCCGAGATGGGCTGTCCGGTTTCGTGATAATATTCCAGGGCGCGGATCACACGCTTCACATTGTTCTCATGGATGCTCTCACAAGACGCCGGATCCACCTCTTTCAGCATATCATAGAGCACAGAAGTACCTTTTTCTTCCGCTAGCTGTTCCAGCGAATGCCGATAAGCGTAATCCGTATCTTCCGTTGTAAAATCGATATCATACAGAACCGACTGAATATAAAACCCGGTTCCGCCGCAGATGATGGGAATGTGTCCCCGCTCGTAGATCCCCTGCATTGCCTCTTTTGCCATCTTTTGAAAAATGGTCACGTTAAAATCTTCCGTCGGATCCAGCACATCGATCAGGTGATGGGGTACGCCTTCCATCTCTTCCGTAGTGATCTTTGCCGAGCCGATATCCATGCCGCGATAGACCTGCATGGAATCCGCCGAGATCACTTCCCCGCCGATTGCCTTGGCAACTTTTACGGCAGCCGCTGATTTTCCGGTCGCCGTCGGTCCCGCTATGATGATGAGTGGCTTTTTCTCTGTATTTTGCAAGATACTTTTCTCCTACAGCTCGTTGATAAAGTTTTCGATCACTTCGGCCGTCCGCTCAGGTTCGGTTTCGTAGATAAAATGGCTTCCCGGGATATATTCCACCGTACAATTTCCCATCTTCTCCAGATATGGGAATAATTCCTTATCCCGGTTTTCCTGACATTGCGCGAGCCAATTTGCGCAGGCTGCGTCCCGGCGTTCGACCTCCGTCCCCTGAAAATCCGGAGCGTAATGATCCAGATCCCAATCATCCAGGCCGGGGCCGTTCAGGATATCTTCTTTCGTCTGATACCCGTCCCTTGCCGAAATATAGAGTTTCGGTACCTCGGTTACCGTTAACACGCTGTTGATCTCATTCAGATTCCGGGCGACCACAGCCCCTTCTTTATTGGCGCCATCGGAAGCCAGGCTCTGGGTGAGCATAAAGTCGTAGACCCGCTGCTCCTCAGCCGAAAATGCCTCTTCCTTCGGATAGAACGCATGAAGGAACAGATCACCGATCCCGAAATTGACAGCCGCCTTCAGCAGGATAGCGCTTCCGTCGCTCTGCTCCTGCGTATCCTCCTGCGGTGTCACATAGGTACCGTCGATATTCACAAAGGCCTCGATCTCCTCCGGATACTTGCTCACCCAATAGGAGCCATACGCTCCACCAATGGAATGTGCCATCAAAACATAGGGCGCCGGTATGCCTGCATTCTTCAGTACATTACGGTAATCTTCCACGATCTGCTGCACCGAACGTTCATCCCTGCTGTCTTCACTGCCGTCCCAGCCGGCCCGGGCGATGAAGATCAGATCATTCTCCTGTTGCAGCCCTGCGGTGATCCTGCGGATATCCAGCGCAAAACCGGAGCCCATACCGGCGATCACCACGATCCGGTGATCACCGTTTTCTTTTCCGAAACGGTAAGTATTCAGTGAATACTCCCCCGCCGATACCGGGTTATAATAGCCTTTTTCCTGCAAAAACTTAAGGTCCGCCCGTACTTTACACTGATGGAATATGAACAGCCCGGCCAATAGAATGACCAGCCCGAGAAGCAGACGTCTGAAAAACTTCTTGATACCGCCTTTCTTTTTCGGCTTTTTCTCCACTTCTTTCGTCGGATCCGCCATGTTGAGCCCTCCCCGGTAAGTCTTATTTTCTCAATTCACAATACGCTTAAACTTGCGTTCCAACTCAGTACGGCTCATGGAAAAGATGGTTGGCCGTCCATGCGGGCAATGGTATGGATTTTCCAATGCAAGCAATTCGTCCAGCACGGCATCCATCTCCTGCATGCTGATCACGTCGCCGCCTTTCACCGAAGCCTTGCATGCCATGGTCGCCAGTACACGGTCGATAATGTTCGGCGTTTGTCGTACACCCTTGAGCGACAATTCATTCAGGATCTCCATAAAGAGCGTTTTCGGCTCCTTCCGATACAGATCCAGTGGGATCGTAGAGATCGCATATTCCGTTCCGCCGAAGGATTCGATGGTAAAACCGAGTTCCGCAAAATACTGCTGATAGGTTTCCAAGGTTTCGGTTTCCGACGGTGACAGGCTCACGATGATCGGCGGATTCAGTTGCTGGGTATAGACCTGATGTGCCTTGTACTGCCGCACCAGTTTTTCGTAGTTCACTTTTTCATGCGCTGCGTGCTGATCCACAAAATACAGTTTGTCCTGGTAGGAAAACATCCAGTAGGTATTGAAAATGCAGCCGATCAGACGATACTGTTTTCTCGCCTTTTCCGAGATTACGCGTTCCTTCGGCAGCAATTCCATCTGCTTGGCATTCTGGTAAGGATCCTCCGGGATCAGATTGGGCAGTACCTGCTGCTTGGGTATATACTGCATCTTTTGCGAAGGAATCTCACTCGCAGATGTTGATTCCTCTTGCGCATCTTCGGACACATCCGCATCCTTTACCGCATCTGTCTCTTTGGATATGGAAGCCGCGGTATTTGCACGGAAATCCACAACCTTCGCACCGTCATTCTCATCATCAAACGAAATATCAAAGATATCCCGGTTTTCCTTCGTTACCGGTTCGTAGTCAGATTCATCCGTAGCCGCTGATTTTTGCGCAGCATCGCTTAGGGACTTCTCATACGCTGTGACTGCATTTCCTTGCAAAACCTCCGGTGCTGTCGTAACATCGTCGTTCTGCAAAATCCCCGCATCTGTCACGGCATTGCGATCCAAAGTCTTTTCGATTTCTTTCTCATTAGCGGATGCTTCATTCTTCTTATTCACGAAAGCATCCACTTTGCCGGCATTCACACCACTCGAATTCGTAGCCTTTTCTTCCGGAAGATTCCGGCAAACACCTTCTTCAGAACTAACAGTAGTTCCTTTCTCAGAGCCACTATTTTCCATCCCGGATATCGATTTCTTCGTTTCCGCCTCTACCAGTTCCGTCCGGCGTTTTCCTTCAAAAGGCTCCGGTGCAAGCAGTTTTTCTTTCTTCTCTACTTGCTTTTCCAGTACGGTTTCCGGGATCATCTCGCGTCCGTGTAAGGTATCCGATACTGCCTGGCTAATGTGATCAAAGCAGCCCTGCCGGTCATGGAAGCGCACATCCATCTTAGAGGGGTGTACATTGACATCCACTTCGGAACTGTCCATGGTAATGTGCAGCACGCAAAATGGGAACTTGTGCTGCATGGTATAGCCGCTGTAACCTTCCTCAATACCGCGTGCCACCACATCACTGCGGATGTAACGCTGGTTCAGGAAATAGTTTTCGAAATTACGATTCGGACGGTTCAGCACCGGACTGCCCAGATATCCGTCGATGCGGATGCCTTCCACATCATAGGATACCGGCACCATTTCCCGTGCCGTTTCTTTTCCGAAGATACGGTAGATCACTTCTTTCAGATCTCCGCTTCCGGTGGTCATAAAACGCGTGGTACCGTTCACGATAAATTTATAGGAAATATCCGGCCGTGACAGCGCCAGATGTTCCATCAGCTCGCTGATCACATTGCCTTCACCGGTAGCGGATTTCAAAAACTTGCGTCGCACCGGTGTGTTATAAAACAGATGTGCCGCGATCAGCGTGGTGCCGTTCGGTGCCCCGATCTCTTCCAGTTCTTCCGGCACGCCGCCGTTGATGCAGTATTTATGCCCCATCAGTTCATCCGGGCATTTTGTGATCATAGTCACTTTGCTAACGGATGCAATACTCGCCAGCGCCTCTCCGCGAAAGCCCATGGAATGCAGTGTTTCCAAATCCGTAATACTACGGATCTTGGATGTGGCATGTCTTAAAAATGCGGTCGGAATATCCTCCGCCGCAATACCGCTTCCGTTATCGGTGACACGGATAAAATCAATCCCGCCGCCTTTGATCTCTACCGTGATCGCATCCGCGCCGGAATCCATGGCATTTTCCACGAGTTCCTTAACGATGCTCGCCGGCCGTTCTACCACTTCTCCGGCCGCGATCTGGTCGATCGTCTGATTATCCAGTACTCTGATGACTGACATGTTTTTCTCCTAAAAAGTTTAAATCATTCCGGCTCTGATGAGAACGAGCACAAAGAAAGCTACCGCAGCGACCAGCGAAATGATTCCCGTCGTACGGATCTCACTGTCTTCACCGTTCTTTATCCGTCCCTGCAGATCCAAAATCGGAACTTTCTCACATAGGGATCTCGCCTTGTCCGGAAACGCAATGCATAGAACGGAAAATGCAGCTGCCGCAATTGCAGCGATCACAAATAATACAAACCAAATATTTTGCATCGGTAATTTATCCTTTGTATCTGTTTTTTAATTTACTCTGTAAATGATACAGCGTATTTAATGCATCCAACGGCGTCAGTGTCGTGATCTCCAGTTCCGCAAGTTCCTTTAAAATATCTTCATCGGAGGTGGTATCAAAGAAGGACATCTGCCCCAGATCCGCCTCGTCGTAAGAAACCGGCTCATGCTTTTTGGCATCGGCACCGACCGCGATCTGCTGTATCTTTTCGGTGATATCATTATCCAACAACTGCATAACGATCTGTGCCGCACGGTCAGTGACCTCAGCAGGCACGCCCGCCAGTTTGGCTACCTGAATACCGTAGCTCTTGTCCGCGCCGCCCTTTATGATCTTTCGCAGAAAAACGATATCGTCTCCCTTTTCCTTTACCGCGATGCAATAATTGTTCACATTATCCATCTTGCCTTCCAGCTCGGTCAGCTCGTGATAATGGGTTGCAAACAGCGTCTTGGCTCCCAGCAGTTTCTTGTTGCTGATATGCTCGATCACTGCCCAGGCAATGGAAAGTCCGTCAAAGGTCGAGGTACCTCGTCCGATCTCATCCAGGATCAGAAGAGATCTGGAAGTCGCATTTTTCAGAATATTCGCCACCTCGTTCATCTCGATCATAAAGGTGGACTGTCCGCTGGCCAGATCATCCGATGCCCCCACACGGGTGAAGATACGGTCCACCACACCAAGCGATGCTTCCCTGGCGGGTACAAAGCTTCCCATCTGGAACATCAAGGCGATCAATGCCACCTGTCGCATATAAGTGGATTTACCTGCCATGTTCGGGCCGGTAATGATACTGATGCAGTTCTTTTTATTGTCCAAAAACGTATCGTTATCAATGAACTGCTCGTTCGGGATCATCTTTTCGACCACCGGATGACGCCCGCCTTTGATATCGATCACGCCGCGCTTATTCAGCTTCGGGCGCACGTAATGATTCTGCTCTGCTACGTAGGACAGGGATGCATATACATCCAGTCGTGCTACCGCATGGGCCGTTGCCTGCACGCGGCTTAAGTTATTTTCGATCAGATCACGCAATTCGCAGAACGCATCGTATTCCAGCGTTGCCAGCTTATCCTCGGCATTGAGGATCATATCTTCCAGTTCTTTCAAACGCGGCGTGATATAACGCTCCGCATTGGCCAGCGTCTGCTTGCGCATATAGTCTTCCGGTACCATATCCTTGTAGGAATTGGTCACTTCCAGATAATAACCGAACACTTTGTTGTAGCGGATTTTTAAGTTCTTGATCCCGGTACGGTCCCGTTCCTGTGATTCCAGTTCGGCAAGCCATGTCTTGCCTTCCGTTTTGGCACGGCGCAGCTGATCGATATCCGGATCAAAACCGTCCCGCAGGATCCCGCCTTCACGGATGGTCAGAGGCGGTTCCTCGATAATGGCTGCTCGGATCCGCTCGGTGATATCCGCCAGATCATCGATGCCTTCGTAGAGTCCTTTTAATTCTGCGCTTTCCATATCCGCCAGCACACTGCGGATCGCCGGCAGCATATCCAGCGAATTGCGCAGTGCGATCATATCTCTTGGATTCACCGAATGATAGCTCACGCGGGATAATAAACGCTCCAAATCGTAGATCGCATTTAAATATTCGCGGATCTCATCCCGATCCACGCTTTTTTTGCACAGTTCTTCAATGGCATCCTGGCGCTCCAGGATCGCATCTTCATCCACCAGCGGCTGCTCGATATCGTTACGCAGCATACGTGCGCCCATAGCCGTCTTGGTCTTGTCCAATACCCAAAACAGAGTCCCGCGCTTTTGTTTTTCCCGCATAGTCTCGGTCAGTTCCAGATTGCGGCGGGTAGCGCCGTCCAAAAGCATATATCTGGCTCCGGTATACGGGATCAGTCGCGTAATATGCGTTAATGGAATCTTTTGGGTTTCGTACAGATATTGCAGTAACGCACCGGATGCGATCATGCCGGCTGAGAAATCCGAGATTCCGAGCCCCACCAGAGACGACACCTTAAAATGCTTCGTCAATGCTTTTTCGCAGTCCGAATGCTCAAAATACCAATTGCCCAATTCGTACAAGGGAATGGAAAGACGCTCCACCAGTTCCTTTACCTGCGGAAAACTGATGCAGAGCAGATCATTACAGATGATCTCGGCCGGTTCCAGTTTTTGGATCTCATCGCAGAGTTTGCCGGCATTGTCCGTTTCGGTCAGATAATATTCGCCGGTGGAAATATCCGCAAAGGATACACCGATCTGATCCTGCATGGCAAAGATACACATTAGAAAGCGGTTTTTGCTTTCTTCCAATGCCTGTGCGCTCAGGTTGGTTCCCGGGGTAACGATGCGGGTCACCTCACGCTTCACCAGACCTTTGGCCAGTTTCGGATCTTCCACCTGTTCGCAGATGGCTACTTTATAACCTTTTTCCACCAGCTGGTTCAGATAGGTATCCACCGCATGGTAAGGAACACCGCACATAGGCGCCCGTTCCTCCAGACCGCAGCTCTTGCCCGTCAGCGTCAGTTCCAGTTCTTTCGATACCAGTTCGGCATCGTCAAAGAACATTTCATAAAAATCCCCTAAACGATAAAAGAGAATACAATCTTTGTATTCTTCTTTTGTCTCCAGGTATTTCGCCATCATCGGCGATAACTTTTCCATATCGACCTGTGTCATTCTACCCGTTCTCCGATATAATAAAATCCACGGTTTTCGGTCAGTTTTACCTGATAAAATTTCCCGATCATGGAAGCATCCCCCGGGAAATGAACCAATACATTATTGCTCAGACGCCCGGTCACCAGCGTACTGTCATGGCTGTTAACTTCTTCCACCAGTGCCTCTTCTACGCGTCCGGACATGCGGGATACACTTTCTCTGGCCTTTTCCTGCACCACTGCAAGCAAGCGGTCAAATCCCTGCGAGATTTCTTCATCCGTCATGTTTTTCGGATATGTCGCTGCCGGCGTGCCGGTTCTGGGCGAATAGATAAAGGTAAAGGCATTGTCATATCCGACTTCCTTCACCAGACTGATGGTATCTTCCAGATCCGCCGGTGTTTCCCCCGGGAATCCCACAATGATATCCGTCGTGATGGACAGATCCGGGATCTCACGACGCAGTTTTGCCACCAGTTCCAGATACTGTTCTCTGGTATAACGCCGGTTCATCTTGCGCAGTACTTCCGTAGATCCGGACTGTACCGGCAGATGCAGATGGCGGCAGATCTTTTTGGAATCCCGCATCACGGCGATCAGTTCGTCCGACAGATCCTTCGGATGCGAAGTCATAAAGCGGACTCTTCGGATCCCTTCCACCTGTTCCACTTCTTTTAACAGTTCCGGGAAGGAGATCTCGCCTTCGATGCCGTTGCCGTAGGAATTCACATTCTGTCCCAGCAGCATCACTTCCACCACGCCGTCTTTGGCAAGACGCTCCACTTCCTGCAGGATCTCTTTGCTGGAACGGCTGCGTTCCCGTCCGCGTACATACGGCACGATACAATAAGTGCAGAAATTATCGCAGCCAAACATGATATTTACGCCGGATTTGAACGGATATTTTCGAACCACCGGCAGGTCTTCCACAATGGCATCGGTGGCTTTCCACACATCAATCACCATGCGGTCATTCTGCAGCATGGTACATAACAATTCCGGAAATTTGTACAGATTGTGGGTACCGAACAACAGATCCACGAAACGATAGGATGTCTTGATCTTTTCGATCACATCCGACTCCTGGATCATACAGCCGCACAAAGCAATACGCTTCTGCGGATTCTTTTTCTTCATGGAGTTTAAATGCCCCAGTCTGCCGTAGACTCTCTGGTTGGCATTGTCACGCACGGTGCAGGTATTGTAGATCACAAAATCCGCTTCTTCCGATTCGGTCTCCTGATATCCCGCATCCATTAAGATACCCAGGATCTTTTCGGAATCCCGGGCATTCATCTGACATCCGAAAGTAACCACACAGCATGTCGGTGTGCGGCCCAGCTGCTCGCCGAGTTCCGCTACCAGTTGCTTTGCCTGCTGCATGGATTCTTTCTGACGCTGTTCTTCTTCTTCGGCAGATAATGCTACCGTCGATGTATAGGAAGTAAAATCTGCTTCTCTCCAGTTTAACATACTTAACCTCTTACCTGACCGTTCCCGCGGATCTGATACTTGTAGGTGGTCAGTTCCTTCAGGCCCATCGGTCCTCTGGCATGCAGCATCTGCGTGCTGATACCGATTTCAGCCCCAAAACCAAACTCAAAACCGTCGGTAAAACGGGTGGATGCATTCACATAAACGCAGGCGCTGTCCACTTCGTTCAAAAACTTCGTTGCATTGGCATCATTCTGCGTGATGATCGCCTCGGAATGATGGGTCGAATATTTATTGATATGCGCGATCGCTTCGTCCACGTTCTTGACCGTCTTGACCGAGATCAAAAGATCCAGATATTCGGTGCCGAAATCTTCTTCGGAAGCCGCCACACACAGATCACATGCTGCCAGTGCCGTTTCGTCCGCACGCAGTTCCACTTCTTTTTCTTTCAATGCCGCAGCAACCACCGGGAATACGGTATCCACCGCTTTTTCATGGATCACCAGGGATTCGCACGCATTGCATACGCCCAGACGCTGTGTCTTGGCATTGACAATAATGTTCTTTGCCATCTCGGCATCGGCGGTCTCATCGATATAGATATGGCAGTTTCCGGCGCCGGTCTCGATCACAGGGATCTTGCTGTTTTCCACAACGCTGCGGATCAGACCTGCCGAGCCTCTCGGGATCAGCACATCCACATAGTCGCGCATCTGCATAAACTGTTTGGTGGTCTCACGGTCGGTGGATTCGATCAGAGAGATGGCATCTTCCGTAATGCCGCATTCTTTCAGACCGTCACGGATTACTTTGGTGATCGCCATATTGGAATGGATGGCATCGCTGCCGCCTTTTAAGATCACGACATTGCCGGATTTGAAAGTCAGCGCAAACGCATCTGCCGTAACGTTCGGACGGGATTCATAAATGATGCCGATCACGCCAAGCGGCACACGTACTTTTGCCAGTTTCAGACCATTCGGACGATCAAAAGTCTCCAACACTTCGCCGATAGGATCCGGCAGTGCCGCCACCTGCTTTAAACCTTCGCTCATGCCTTCGATACGTGCCGTAGTCAGACGCAGACGATCCTGCAGTGCCACGCTCATGCCTTTGGCCTGCGCATTCTCCAGATCCTTGGCATTTGCCTCGATGATCTCTTCTCCATTTGCCACCAGCAGATCCGCGATCTTGTTCAGAGCATCGTTCTTCTGCTGTGTGCTGTATCTTTGCATCTCATATTTTGCCGCTTTGGCATTGCGGCATAAAGACTCTAATTCCATACCTTTACCTCATTTATTTTCTTTCAAAATACAATTCCTCAAACTCGGTTACAATACGATCCATCTTTACATCGTATTCGTCATGCGGGCATTGCCACAAAAGCTGCACATCATAGCATACGCCGATGCGGTTCAGTTCCGGGTGTGCCGCCAGATAACGATCATAGAAACCTTTTCCGTAGCCGACACGATAGCCTTCTCTGGAAAAGGCGCTACCGGGGACAATGATCACACTGTCACTTAAGAAATTGCCTTTGGCCGCTGCTCTAGGCATAAACGGCTCCTGAATACCGCGGTATCCCACGTTGAGTTCATCGAGATTTTCCACACGATAATAGGCGATCGCATCCCCCTCGACTTTGGGATAATATACTTTCTTTCCCATGTCGATCGCATTGCGAAACATCTGCCCGGTCATTACTTCGGAGCCGAAATCCGCATACAGCAATATCTCCGTAGCCCTGCGCACACACTCGATCCCGAACAGCCGCTGCGTTAACAGCTGGGAGCGTTCCCGGCGTTCCATGGACGACTGATGATCTCTCAATTTGATAGTTTCTCTGCGAATCGTTGCTTTATCATTTGCGAGCATTGTGTTTTTCCCCCAGATTTGTGATCGTTCCGTCTTTTTCTACGATATCGATATTATCCAGCTGTGCTTTCAGATTGCCTCTGACGGCATCCACATATTCCTTGCGCAGCGTTTTCTGTTCCGCTTTCTCCGCTTCCGTCAGTTCCCGCTCCTGTGATAAATGATACAATTCATTGATACGCGCTATGCGTTCATCCATTGTCATAATACTTTCCCCTCAGTATCCGCTTGCTTATCCTTCTACATAGTCTTTTAAGTAGAAGTTTTCATCCTTGTGTGCCAGGAACAATGTACCGGCATCACGACCGTCCATAATGCGGTGAATGATACGAACATCCTTTGCATTGGCAATGATCATATCCGCGCCGGATCTGGTCGCGATCTCTGCAGCACGCAGCTTGGTATCCATACCGCCGGTTCCCACATCCGATCCCGTCGTTCCTTTGCCCATAGACATGATCTCCGGTGTCAGTTCCGGAACGATGGGTAAAAACTTTGCCTCCGGATTTTTCCGCGGATCATCGGTATACAAGCCGTCGATATCGGAAAGCAGGATCAGCAGATCCGCATCCACCAGTGCCGCCACAATGGCCGACAGTGTATCATTATCGCCAAATTCGATCTCGTAGGTGGAGATCGTATCATTTTCGTTTACGACCGGGATCACGCCAAGTTTCAACAGTTCCATAAAGGTATTGTGCGCATTGAAACGGTTGAGATCCGCAACAATGGTGTCCTTGGTCATCAGGATCTGTGCCGCTACCTGACCGTATTCCGAAAAGATCTTTTCGTAGGTCATCATCAGCCTTGCCTGGCCGATCGCCGCGCATGCCTGCTTTACGGATACTTTGTCCCGCTCTTCCTCGGCAATATGTACCACTTTGCGTCCTGCCGCAATGGCACCGGAGGATACCAGGATCACATCCTTGCCCTGATTGCGCAGGTTGCACAACTCACGCACCAGTGTATCAATCTTTACAAAATCAAAATCGCCGGTTTCTTTATGGCGCAGGGAGGAAGATCCGATCTTCACCACGATGCGCTTCTTGTTCTTGATCAACTCTCTAAACTGATCCATTTCTTCGTACTTCCCATCTATCTGCAATATCGTTCTTAAGCAAGCTCTGCCAATTCATACAACAGCTGTTCCGTCTTTTCCCAGCCCAGGCATGGATCGGTGATCGATTTGCCGTATATACCCTCGCCGATCTTCTGTGCGCCGTCTTCGATGTAGCTTTCGATCATCAGGCCCTTTACCAGGCTGCGGATCTCCGGATTCACATGACGGCTGTGCATTACATCACGGCTGATGCGGATCTGCTCCAGGTATTTCTTTCCGGAGTTGGAATGATTACAGTCAATGATCACCGCCGGATTCACCAGATCCTTATGCTCTTCGTAAGCATCCAAAAGACGTCTCAAGTCCTCATAGTGATAGTTTGCAATGCTCTGTCCGAACTGGTTTACGTAGCCGCGCAGGATCGCGTGGGCATACGGATTACCCGTAGTCTTGACTTCCCAGCCGCGGTATACAAACTTCTGCGGGTTCTGTGCCGCAATGATGGAATTCATCATAACCGAGATATCACCGCTGGTCGGATTCTTCATACCGGCCGGGATACCGATGCCGCTGGCAACGATGCGGTGCTGCTGATCCTCTACGGAACGTGCTCCGACCGCTACATAGGACAAAAGGTCGGATAAATAACTGTGATTTTCCGGATACAGCATCTCTTCCGCACAGGTAAATCCGGTTTCCCTAACCACACGTGCATGCATTTCACGGATGGCGATAATGCCGGCCAGCATATCCTCTTTGCCTTCCGGATCCGGCTGGTGCAACATTCCCTTGTAGCCGAGCCCCGTGGTACGCGGCTTGTTGGTATATACTCGCGGAATGATAAAGATCTTGTCCTTGATCTTCTGATATACTCTGGCCAGACGGTTCATATAATCCAATACCGCATCCTCATTGTCCGCCGAACACGGACCGATGATGAGCAGGAATTTATTACTCTTTCCGCTGAAGATATCTGCGATCTCCGCATCCCTTTTTTCCTTGATCGGTGCTACGGAAGGATCCAGCGGAAACTGCTGCTTCAGCGCCTGCGGCGTGGGCAGTTCCCGGATCAGCTGCATACACTTTTCCATCGAAACTTACTCCTTTATTGCATCCAAAAATTATTTATGAAAAATCAACTATGTATTATAGCATATCTTGAGCATTTTGCATATAAAACTTTAAAATTCGTGTATTTATTTGCCGCTTTTTCGCATTTCGGAAACCGTCCGCGCAAGCCGGTCCAGATCGACAGGCCGATCCATCCATTTGATCTCCTTTACGGCCGGCAGTTCTTCCGCCACTTTTTCGTACTGCTCAGCCTCTCCGATCAGCAGCAGACGCTGTTCCTGCTCCGATGCGATCTGTACCAGATCCTGTAAAATCGCCTGTTTTGCGGTATCTTCCAAGAGGTCCTTCGGCAGATAGATCAGCTGCACCGCCGTTTTGCCGGCCTGTTCGTTCGCATGGTATTTCAGGTCTTCCGCATAGGAAACCACCTCGTAGCCGTCATTTTTCAGCTTGCGTTCCATGCCTTTTACGACCACGCTGTATTGATACGAAAGGATCATGATACGGTTTTCCGCCGCAGGATCGGCCTCTTCTCCATCCTGCGGCTCCTTCTCGTTTTCCTTCCGCCGTTTGGCATTGCGCCCGGACGCCTCCGCAGGCGCAAGTCCGTACGATTCCGCAGACGCTTGTGTTTCTTCCGTTGCAGTTTCGTCTTCCTCCGGCATCCAATCCGCCTCCTGTAACGTTTCTTCCTCCGGTACCTCCTCAGTCAGTTCTTCTTCCCAGAACATCGCTTCGTCTTCGAGGAACGAGGAAAGGTTATAGGACTTGTCGGATTTGTCAAAATACAGAATGCCGAAAGTTCCCGGGCCGCAGTTGGAGGAGATTGCCGCAGACGCCTGCTTGATGATCACATGCGCAAAATGCTCGTATTTGGAGATCTCATCCTTGATCCAGTTGAGGGTATCCACCGGAACGTCCACATAGGTGATAAATACCAGCTCCGTATCCGGATCCCGATTGGCCGGAAACACCTTTTCAATATACTTTCGATAGGCACGTTCCCGTTTTCCGATCCAGATACCGCCGATCACGGAGCGATTATTTTTCAGATGCAGATACGGATGCAGATTTAAACTTCTGGCGATCGCATCGATCTGGGGGCTGACCAATTCCCTGTGCCGCATATATTCGGTAGTATCGATCACAAAGGAACAGCGCATCCGTTGTTTCACCGTTTCCAGTTCGGCAAGAATGTCTTCCACGGACAGATTCATCTGTACCAGTTTGTGCGCGATCAGCACCATGATACCGGTAGCCGAAGACAGGCACTCCGAATTGAATACCGTCACATTGTCAAAGGACTTGGCCGCTTCCGACGCGATCTCATAATCCTCGCTCATACTGTTGGTCAGTGCAATATGGATGACGTGATGTGCCCGTTTCAATGCCTCGGAGAAAAAGGCCATGTATTCTTCTTCCGTCGGATGCATGGAACTGGCATTCTTGCCGGTGTTAATGTAGCGGATCAGCTCATCCGCGCTCATCTGCACGCCATCCTGGAATTCGCCTTCTTCCGTGCGGATCTTGTACGGCAAAATGGGCAGATGCAGTTTACGGATCAACGCCACCGGCAGATCACACATACTCGTTGCGGTAATGATGACCGGCAGTTTTCCGGAATATCCGGCGGTCGTATTGATGTTTTCGTTCTTGGTCATCATCTTGTTACTGTTGATCGTCAGTTTATCCGCCGAAATATATTTGACCAGGGTATTTTCCAGCATTTCGCCGGATACCGGTTTGACCATATAGCCGTCAAACCCGGCACGGTTATACAACTCACGGTTGTCGCTTCCCGCATTGGCCGTAAGAACCACAACCGGTGTAGCACGGTTCAAACCGCCGGTCTGATTTCGGATATTCTCCAGACACTCGATCCCGTCCATTTCCGGCATCATATGGTCCATCAGGATCACATCATAATGATACTGCAGGGTCAGTTCCAGCGCCTTCTTGCCGGATTCGGCCTTATCCACTGCAATGCCGGTATCCTTCAACAGTTTTCCTTCCACCTCCAGGTTCATCTCGTTGTCATCGACGATCAGGATGCGGACATCGTTTGCGCGGAAACTGCATTCGTAAACCTTTTGCTGCAGCGTATCCTGACGGATATTCAGCTCGCCGATCTGCGCCGGATCGGAAATGCCCTGCGCCAGCACCACCGTAAAGGTGGAACCCGTGCCATAGATACTGTTCACCGCAACGCTGCCGCCCATCAGTTCCACCAGCTGTTTTACGATCGACAGTCCCAGCCCCGTACCTTCGATGTAGTGGTTCTTTTCTTCATCAGCTCTTATGAAAGCATCAAACAAATGCGGTATGGATTCCTTTCGAATCCCCATACCGGTATCCATTACGGAAATGGATAACTGCACATTCTTTTCGTCCTTTTCCATTCGCTCGACATGCAGTTCCACGCTCCCTTCCTGGGTATACTTGACCGCATTGTTGAGCAGATTGATCAGGATCTGTTTGATGCGCATTTCGTCGCCGTACAGCATTACCGGCAAACGCGGATCGATCGTCACACGAAAAGCCAGGCCTTTTTCATTTGCCCGTTCCCGGAACATATTAATGATCTCCGAAAGCATCTGCTCGGTCCGGTAATCAACCGAAATGATCTCCATGCTTCCGGCTTCGATGCGAGAGAAATCCAGAATATCGTTGATGAGGGACAAAAGCATCTTGCCGGATCCCTGGATCCCGGATGCATCCCTCAGGATCTCCTCGGAAAGATTTTCTTCACGCAGGATCAGTTCATTGAGGCCCAGGATCGAATTGATCGGTGTACGGATCTCGTGACTCATACGCGAGAAGAAACGGTTCTGTGCCTTCGACAGTTCTTCCGCCGTCTCCACTGCTTTTTGCGCACGCTCATATTCGTAGTTATACAACCGGCGTTGCAGCCAGGTCATTACAAAACAGATGATACCTACAACAACCAGTGACACAAAGGAATCGATAAAAAACGCTTCCGGGGTATGATCCAAAACCATTTCCGGGAAAAACCATCCGACCAGATAACAGATCAGCGTGATCAAAAAGGTCAAGATGATCATCAGTGTACGCCATTTACCGGTCATGACCAGTCCGACATAGGTAAAGGTAAAGATGATCCAGATCACGCCGCCGCCATGGAGTCCACCGCCGAAAAAGAACAGCACGGGATTGATCAAAAAGACCAGCACAAGAACGGTGACCCGCTTTGCTTCCCGCACTTTGTCTTTCAGAAAACCGATCACCATCAATACCAGGATCAGGACCATGATGCCGAAGATCGTGCATGTCTCCACCGGATTTTCCTCAATGATGAGGTCCCCGATGAGCGCGATCAGGGCCATGATCTCAGAAACCAGGGAAAGCCCCAGATAAATACGCTCCGTAAATTCCCGATCCGGATCAAGGATGGCTTCATAAATGCTGCGGAAAAGGCTTTTTCGATTCATTTATGCATTCCCTCCTTTCCCGCTTACGGAGGCCGGTGTTTCCATGGAGGTTCGCCCTTCGTTCAATGCTTTGATCACGTGATATGCATACAACGGCTTGGGCATAATATGAACCGTGCTGTCCGGATCGGCGCGAAAGCCCGGTGCCGCCGATACCGCAACGGCAATCCCCATTTTACTCAGCGCGTTAAAATACGCAGGATTGTCCTCATACTCTTCCTGCCCCATAAAGATCATTGCAACATGGAGTTTTTCGCGGAGTTTTTCGATCTCCTGCACCGTCTGTGCCGGATACAGAGAAACATGAATGCCGGTTGCCAGATTGGTCGCCATGGAACGGTAAAAATCACGTACTGCCGGCGTGGTATATTTATCCTGGCGCACATGGAAGATCAGATCCCCGTTAAAACTGTGATTCAGCGCCAGACACGGACTCTTATCGACTACTTTCTGCGGAAGGGTTACCCGCACGGTGGTTCCGACGTTTTTTTCACTTTCGATCTTTACAAATCCGCCCATACGATGTACGAATCCATAAACAATAAACAGCCCCAGTCCGATACCGCTGTTGCGTTTTTTCTGTTTCATCCCCGGATATTTTCCTTCCGAAACGGCTGCGACCAAACGGCGGTCCATGCCGATTCCGGTATCCGTCATCTCAATACACAGATTCACTCCGTATTCTTTTTCTTCCGCGAACACACGAATATAAATACCGCCGATTTCCGTATATTTTACGGCATTCTCCAAAAGATGCCGAAAGATCTTGTGAATCTTACGGGCATCACCGTACAGTCTGCTCGGCACCATCGGATCCAGATCCATCACCAGTTCCTGTTTTGTCGTATTCTCCATGGACCGAAAACCGTTCACCACATCGTTGACCAGCGATGTGCACATATACTCCGCTTCCTGCGGAAGTACTTTTTGCCGCTTACATTCGATATAATCCCCGAGATCTTCCAGTTGTTGCGCCAGACGTATCCCCGCACCGCGGATCGCATCTGCCTCCGCACCGCCATGACGGCCGATCAGGATCTCCGACATTCCGTTGATGACATTGACCGGTGTACGCAGTTCCTGCGAAATATTGATCAGGAAATTTTCCGTATCCGCATCTGCCGCTTCGTTTTTTTTCTCATTTTGCTCCTGCAATTGCAGTAATTCTTTTCGTTCCCGAAGCATTCTGGCAGACATCCAGTAGGTCAGACTGACCACCAGCACAGAAAAAAGGATCCCGGCAACCGTTGCCGCATCCGCCGGTACGATCTCCCAATCCGTAAGGATAAAAATACGGATCCCGATTAAAACAATATACTCCGTATAAAAAATCCGCAGCATCAACAGACTGTCCAGCAGGGTAAACGTGACAAACGAAAAACAGACCGCCAGTCCGATATCGATCATGTTTTCCTTGTGAACTCCATGGTAGAACAACGCCAGAAACGTAAACAAAAAATAGCATGTTTTGCGCAGCGAATACCACGTATGTTTCAAAACATACAATACCAAAATGCCGATCATCGCCAGAAGGATCAGGGGCGGCACCCAAAATTCCCAATGAAAGAGAAAACTTTCCGCACAAAGCCCGATCCCGGACACAAGGATCATCAGTACAATAAAGATTTCATTGTTTTTCTTCTTCATCGAACTCCCTGTTGTTGGTTAAACTTCATCAAAGGCAAATGAGAAAGATTCGGAAAAATGCCGGATCTGTGTACAATCCGCGTATTTGGTCTCTTTCCATGCCTGCCGGATCCTCTCTACTACCGCCATCACATCGCTTTCGTTCAATTCCGGCAGCAGCAGATAATAACTGTTGTGACGGCTGCGGAAGATAATGTCATATTTTCGCAGCGACTGCTTCATCACCTCTCCGAAACTGATCATAGCGGTGTTGAGATCCAGATCCTCCGTCGTCGCATCGATCACAAACAGCAAGCGGCTGGCCTTCAAACGATTTCGTTTGGCAAAGCGCATGATAAACCGGTAATTGCATGAAAAAGCTTCCTGGCCCAACAGCAAAGCCCCCCGGCCGATCCCGCGTTCTTCCACCATATGTGTGATCCGTGCCATTTCGTTTTCCAGATCATCTCCGACATTATCCGCGATCCGCAGCGGAGAATAAACTTCGCAAGCGTGCTTTCCGTTTTGTTTTACGCGATACAGGGAACTGTCCGCAAACTGAAACAGCATTTTATAATCACGTCCCATATCCGGAACAAAGACCACGCCGGCCGAGATGCCCAGAGGGATCCCGTAATCTTCACCCAAAAGCCGTTCCGCTTCTTTATCGAGCAAATGATTCAAACGACGGATCAGGTTCTTCACATTGTCCGCGGCAAGCAGACCTCTGGCAAAGATCAAAAACTCATCGCCGCCGATTCGGCTCAGCACGTCTTTTTCCCGCAGATTCTCCTTAAGGATCCTGGCAAAGCCCTGCAGCACCATATCGCCCATATCGTGCCCGTAAATATCATTGACCGACTTGAAACTGTCCAGATCCACGATCATAAGCGCACCGTCTTCGTTTTCACAAAGCTTTGATATTTTTTCCGTGCCGCTGCTCTTGTTGAGAAAACCGGTCAGTTTATCCGTAGACGCTCTCTCTAACAGAGATT
Organism: uncultured Lachnospiraceae bacterium; assembly: GCA_946403625.1. Taxonomy (GTDB): domain Bacteria; phylum Bacillota; class Clostridia; order Lachnospirales; family Lachnospiraceae; genus NK4A136. The sequence continues at coordinate 7,829 of CAMJAP010000008.1, read as the reverse complement.
CCAAAGTCTTACGGTTCTGCAGGGTTTTCTGAATACGACTGATCAGGATCTCCCGGTTAAACGGTTTTTTGATAAAATCCGACGCGCCTTCCGTCAGGCCGCGACGCTCCGATTCCGTATCTCCATCGCCGGTCAGAAAGATCACCGGTGTCGGAATACGTCCGATCTGTTCTTCCTTCTTACGCAGTTCCCGGAAGGTGGCAAATCCGTCCATCTCCGGCATGATAATATCCAAAAGGATCAGGTCCGGCTGGTTCTTTTCCGTAAATTTGAGTAGATCCTGGCCGGAACGAAGACATGAGATCTTCATGCCTTCCGCACTCAGAATGTTTTTGGCATTGGTCAGGCTCAGCGCTTCATCATCGACAATAACGACCCATTCACTCATAACTGTTCCTCTCCTTTTCGTATTAGTGTAACAATCGTCTCATAATCGTAATTTTTCACCGCACTGCGTATCTTTTCATACAGCGTTTTGTCCCGCGCCGGAATACGATAGCTGTCCATTTCGTCAAAGATGCTCTCCAAAAGATCGCAATCCATCTCCTCCGATGCCGCCAGCAGTTCCGAAAATACTTCCTTCATCAGTACCGGATCCGCCAGCTGTTTTTCTTCTTTTTCCGCGCCGCTGCGGAACATTCCGTTCAGCAGATCGGCGGTATAGAACAGATCTTTCAAAAACTTTTCATGATGCTCCCGGATATATTCGACATCGCCGCTCTTCCCGGCATCTTCCAGGTTCTGGGCCTCTTCCCCGAACGCCGCAGCCCCGATGATCTTTGCGGAGCTCTTCATCGCATGAACACGAACGGTATAGTTTGCAAAATCCGATGCCGCATAGGATTCTTCCAGTTCTTTTGCCTTTGCTTCCGCCGAATCGTAAAACATCTTGAGCAGTACGCGGTATTCTTTTTCGCCGCCGCTGTTTTCGATACCGCCGATGACATCCATGCCGCTGGCGCTAAGCGGTTCCAGATCTGCCGGGATCGGTCGCAGCGGTGTCTTTTCCGCGGTTTCGTATTTTACCACCTTATCCTGCGGCAGGTAGAACAGCATCAGCTCTTCCAGGCGCGCCGGATCAATGGGTTTGGAAAGGTATTCGTCAAAACCGGCGGCCAGATATTTTTCCCGGGATCCGTTGATGGCGTTTGCGGTAAGGCAGATGCATGGTGTCCCTTTATTAAATGCCTGCGCCGTATTTCGTATCGCCGCCAGGGTTTCGATACCGTCTTTCCCCGGCATCATATGATCCAGGAAAATAATGTCGTATCTGCGTTTTTTACAAAGGTCAATTCCCTCGTCCCCGTTTTCCGCCGTATCGATCTTTACGCCGGTCTTTTTGACCAGACTCTGAAAAACGATCAGGTTCATAGGATTATCATCCACCACAAGAATATGGGCATCCGGTGCATTGAAACGTTCCCGATAGCGGATCGTTTGGCTGTCTGCATTCGCTTGCTCTGTCGTCTCCAACGCATCCCGGTCCGAACTGTGCAGATCCACTTCTCCGGCTTCGATCCTGGAGAAATCCAAAATCCCGTTGACCAGTTCCATCAGGTTTCTCCCGGCATTCCGGATGTTCTGCGCATAGGTCAGTATCGCACGCTCCCTGCTTTCCCGCAGGATCATTTCATTCATCCCCAGGATCGCGTTGATGGGCGTCCTTATCTCATGGGACATATTGGACAAAAAGGAAGATTTGGCTTCGCTGGCAGCGATCGCCATGGCAGACATATGATAATAATGATTGGTTCTGTGGATAATGATGCTGATGATCGCACCGAGCAGGATCACCACGCCGATCGTAGCAAACAGGATCATATTCAGGATCCCGAATACGCGGCTGACATTTCGAACCGAGATGCAATGCCATTTATCCTGAATATGCGCAACATAAACAATATAATGCTCCCCCTGAAAACGGAACTCATAATTATTCCGATCCGGACACTCCAGGTTATAAATGATATTCGAACCCAGGGTATCCGTTTCCTCGTAATAGTTTTTTCCGTTCTCCGCAGGATCGGAGTGGGCTATCACAATACCTTTTTCATTCAGCACCATTTCGATGTCCGAATAGCCGCGCTCCACCGCTTCTTCCATCAGATTCTGTACCCGGTCCAGAGAAACGTCCACCGAGATCACACTGACACCGTCCGAAAGTGTTTTGCCAAGCGCCAGCATGGTGTTTCCGGATTGCACATCCACGTATGGATCCAGGATCGTGATCTCGCCCGGATTTTCCATCGGTCTGGTATACCAAGGGCGTTTGGTCGCGTTATACCCTTCCGGCGGATTCCAATTGGTTCCGCTGTAAAACCGCCCGTTGATATAGCCGTAAAGACCGGTTGCATTCTCCATCACGGCACTTTTGATCGCCGTTGACTGTCCTACAAGAAAACTCTGAATCTCCTGCTCGCTGCTTCCTTTTTCGATCATATCATCGAGGGTATAGGCAGAGAGTTTTATGGAATCGATATTGGTGGAAAGATACTGCTCCAATTCGTCCGCGGATTCCTCCGCGCTGACTTCGCCCTCCCGGATGATACTGCTCCGTTTGGCTTCGTAGAGCATATGATAATAAAGAAAAATGATGCTCGCAAAAAAGATCACAACGAGCACCGTAATGATACGGTTCCTTCTTGTGAGTCGGATCTCATCCCTGCGATCAGATTGTTCACTTACGTGATTCTCCAATACCGTATCTTGTATCATAACATCTATTATAAAATTTTTTACCACGATTTCGCAAGTGTTGCGTATTACAAAATCATGCCTGATAATTCAGCACTTTTTCAGCGGTTCGCAGTCCGTCCATGGCAGCCGAAGTGATCCCGCCGGCATATCCGGCCCCTTCCCCGCACGGAAACAGTCCGATCAGGTTGCTGTGTCCGTTCTCATCCCGCAAAATACGCAAAGGTGAGGAGGTCCGGCTCTCCACCCCTGCCAAAAGAGCATCTCCGTCATCAAAACCTTCGATATAGCGTCCGAACACCGGAAATGCCTCGATCACATCCTCTTCCAGCACCTTCGGTAATATACCTTCCAAAGAAGCATACTCCCACACACCTTTGATCTGGGGCTCAATCCCTTTGGAAAGGCCCTCTTTTCGTCTTTCGGAAAAATCCGCCAGTCGCTCTACCGGAACCGCGCCTTTGGCTGCCTGATAGGCCCGTTCTTCCATCTGTTCCTGCAACCGCATTCCGTCAAACAGGCCATCGCCATAAATACTCGGATCGATGGTGACCACAATAGCGGAATTGGCATTTTTCGACCCGCGATCCCGGTAGCTCATACCGTTCACCGCCAGCCGCCCCGGCTCGCTGGAGGCATTGACCACATATCCGCCCGGACACATACAGAACGAATACACGCCTCTGCCGGAAGAAACCCTGGCCGTCAGTTTATAATCCGCCGCCGGCAGCCCCTTTCGTTCGAAGCCCTCGCCATACTGCGATAAATTGATCCGGCTCTGCAAATGCTGCACGCGATACCCTACGGCAAATGCCTTGGATTCCATAATGATACCTGCCGCATGAAGGTTTCGGAAGGTATCTCTGGCACTGTGCCCGGTACACAGGATCAGACGATCCGTTTCCCAAACTACCGAGTTTCCGTCTTTGGTCCGTATTTCCGCGCCGGTTACTTTGCCGTTCTGACTCACCGGCTTCACAAAGGCGGTCTCAAAAAAATATTCCGCGCCCATCTGCTCCATAGCGGCACGCAGATTTTTGATCACCTCTTTCAGCACATCCGTCCCGATATGCGGCTTATTGGAATACACAATATCCGCCGGCGCACCATACTCCGCAAACAATCGCAATACCAGTCCATGCAAACCGGTCTTGTCCGAAACCTGCGTATTTAATTTTCCGTCCGAAAAGGTTCCGGCGCCGCCTTCCCCAAACTGTACATTGGTATTGGGATCCAGCACGCCGTCTTTCCAGAATGTTTCCACCGTACTGCTCCGCTCATCCACGCTCTTGCCGCGTTCCACGATCCTCGGTCGCAATCCCGCCTTTGCCAGCGCATACGCACAAAAAAGTCCTGCCGGGCCGCTGCCGACCACGATGGGGCGGTTCCTTTCCGGCACTGTCTCAAAATGCACATCCGGAAGCGTATACACCTTCGGCGCATATTCCCGGATCTCCGACTCCCCCTTCGCATTCTTTTTCAGCAATCGCTGCGCCGTCTTTTTATCCGCCAGTTCAAATGCCACGGTATACGAATACTTCAGATCCGGCTTCTTTCTGGCATCCAGCGACTTCTTTACGATCCTCACATCCGTCAGCGCATTCGCATCCACACGGATCCGCTTCGCCACCGCATGCTTTATTTGCTCCGCCTCATTTTGGATCGGCGGTATAAGGTTGATTCGGTCGATCTGATACATGGTTGTTTCCTTTGTAAATTAATGTTGTCGGACTGTCGTTGTCTTACCTCTACCCGTAAGCAGGGGGAAGACTTATTCCAAAATTCCCTCCACAGCGGCGAAGGCGGAGGCCAGTGCAAAATGCAGGTTGTAGCCGCCGCACGCCCCTGTGATGTCGAGCATTTCACCGGTGATATAAATGCCGGGCACTTTGACGGATTCCATGGTGTTGGTGACCTCGGATAACGGAATGCCTCCGACGGACACCTGTGCCTGGCGGTAATTGCCCAGCGCCACCGGTGTGAACCGGCAATGTTTTATTTCGCGGATCAAACCGGCCAACTGTTTGACGGAGATGGATTCGATGCATTTATCCGCCCGGATCCCCAGTTTTTTGAGTAAGTATAAGGTCAGTTTCTTCTGCAGCCAGCCGGTGAAGAACTGTTCGAGGGTGCGCTCCCGCATGGAATCATAGCGGGCGTACAACGAATCGTTGATCGCATCCTCTGTCAAGAACGGCAGAAAATCCACCTCAAAGACCGCGTTTTTGATATCGTCCAGATAACGGGTCAACTGAAATACCGGAATCCCGGAAAGCGCGTCTTTGGTAAGCTGCAACTCCCCTTCATCCGAAGCCACACAGACATCGTTCTGTAACAGGGATACCTTTGCCTGCACACGCACGCCGGCCACCGCTTTTAAGTCCTCCGCACACATGACCGGAACCAACGCCGGATGCCCTTTGCGCACGGTATGAAACAGGTCTTTTGCCAGAAGATAGCCGTTCTGTTCCAATTCTTTGTAAACACCGGCCAGTCCGCCGCAGCAAAGCAATACATAGAGGAATCCGCTTTCGGTCTGCATTACGCCGTCCGGCTGCTGGAAAGCAACGCGAAAATCCCGTTTGATCCCGCTGATCTGCCAGACAAAGGTTTCCGTCCGTACCTCGATGCCCAGTTCCTCGATCCGAAAACGCAGACAATCCAGAACCGTAGATGCCTGATTGGTCACCGGATACAGACAGCCCTTCATTTCACGGATCTGCATACCGAGTCCTTCCCAAAAAGCCGTTTCCGTATCGGCATCACAACAAGAAAGGATCTTGCTAAGACGCGCAGGATCCTCACTTCGGTAATAACTCGCATCCATATACATATTGGAGATGTTGCAGCGTCCGTTGCCGGTCAGCAGGAGTTTCTTTCCGATGCGATCCTGCCGCTCAAAAAGAACGACATGTTTTCCCGCTTCTGCCAGCATTATGGCTGCCGCCAGGCCCGACATGCCGCCACCAATGATTGCAATTTTTTCTTCTTTCGCCATCATAATACCCTGATCATCCGACCGAATCGTTCCATCTGTTCCCCTAACGGTATTCCGTAAAAAGTATATTCCGTGATCTCACCGGTTTTGCAGCCCGCAATAAAGTACGCCAGCAAACTGAGCGGAAAGATCAGGATCACGGATACCAGCGGCGGTAAAAAGAGCCCGAACAACACCGTCAAAAGTAACGACACCGCACCGCTGATCAGCCCCAGGATGCACGGCCAGATAAAATATTTGGAATCCGCCCGAAAACGGATCTTACGGTTCAGCACCACCAGATTGGAAACGATCAGGATCAGCGAAAAGATGGTCTCCGCCACAAAGATCGCATAGATCCCCAGTTTTTCTTTCGGTAACAGCCCCCACAACACGGCACTGCCGACGATCATTGCGCCGATGGAATGAATAGCAACCTTAGCCTTTTGCTGCATAAACAAAAGTTGCAGACAGGTAACCAGCGCATAGGAAAGAAACAGATTTGCGATGCTGCTGTAGCGAAGCATACGAACGGCCATGACGGAATCCATTCCGAACAGACCTTTTGTGATCACCCCTGCCGCCGCAATATGAAAACTTGCGAAGAAGAAACTGATCAGCATGGAAAATTCCGTCAGGCTCTGGCATTTGATGCGTACTTCATGATAATCCCCGGTCTGGTTGGCCCGTGTGATCTGTCTGGCATCGCCCAGATGCAGCAACAAGATCAACAGCAGCGGAAAGGCTCCGGTGGTCTGGCAGATTCCTTCAAAAATACCCCATTGATAGGAATTCACCAATTCGGCTTCCACGCGGAAATGCCGCATGGTCAGCGTCTGCGTCAAAAAGGTCATCCCGTACATTCCGATATAAGCGATGGCCGCAGAGGATGCATAGGTAAACAAAATCCCGTTGCTGTTTTCCCGGCGACGGTTCTGGTCCCGGTCCACCTGGCGCTGCAGATAGGTCAGGTGTTTAAAATAGATGCCGAAATAAACGATCAGTCCGACCACCGCGCCGATCAGAAAACCGATGGCCACGCCGGCCGCGCCGTAAACATACTTGACTTCTTCATTGCGAAACAGTTTGGATACATTCGTACCGTCTTCATGAAATACACCGGCAAAGATCAGTACAAAAACAAAAGTCGTAAACTGACGGATCAGGAAAACGATACTGCTTGCCGAAGTTTCCATTTCACCGTCGAGGAAACCGCGCAAAAGCAATGTCAGTCCGTCCACCACAAAGACCGGCAACAGCCACATCAGCGGCAGGGTGTTGGTTTTCCCCAGCAAAAAGAATTCGGAGATCATTTCAGACAATTGCCACCAAAGCAAAACCACGACGATCAGATAGAAAAAGAGCGCGATCACCGCAGCATTAAAGATCCGCTTGGCATTTCGGAAAAAGCCGTTCTCAAAACGCTTTCCGAACTGTTCCCGTACCGTGGACGAGATCCCCGCCGGGAAAAACAAAAGCAAAAATACCAGCACATCGTATGCCGCGAAAAAATATGCACTGCCCTGCACTCCGGTCCTGCGTACCACAACGCATCTGGTCAGTACCGAAAAAAACACCGCCAGCACAACGCACCAGTTCAAAAAATTGTCGCCGTCAAAATGCGGCAGGGCGATCGCAAGCTTTTTTCTGCGCTTCTTACTTTCGCTCATACCCGGCCTCCTTTAAGAATTCTTCCTGCAATGCTTCCATCCGTTCCCGTTCCTCATCGTTCATGTGGTCGTACCCCAACAGATGTAATGCGGAATGAGCCACCAGAAACGCAAATTCCCGGATAAATCCATGCCCGTATTCTTCGGCCTGCGCGTAGACTTTTTCCGCACAGATCATGATCTCGCCGAGCATCAGTTCCCCGGTCTCCGGATCAAAGACATCCGCATCCCCTTCGGTCAGTTCGGAAAAATCGCCTTCCTTTCCGACTTCAAAAAACAGATTCGGAAAGGACAGCACGTCCGTGACTTTATCGATCTCGCGAGTCTGCGCATTGGCTTCGCGGATCTCCTCGGGTGTCACGATATAAAGCGCCACCTGTACCGGATAAGGACAAGCGTACTTTTGCAAAACATGGCTTAGCACGTCCCGCGCGATCTGCTCATAATTCTCGATAAAATCCACTTCGCATTCGGTATATAAATTCAGT
>CAMJAP010000007.1 GCA_946403625.1 uncultured Lachnospiraceae bacterium | reverse complement strand
AATTTAGTTCCATAAAGTCCCCTTAATTGTGTCTTTCCTTCTTGCGGTTCGCATTTTCATAGGCATCATAAGCCTGTACGATCTTCATGACCAGCGGATGACGTACCACGTCCTTGCTGGTTAAGGAGCAGAAGGAGATGCCTTCTACTTTTTTCAGTACCCGGACCGCTTCTTCCAGACCGGATTTCGTTCCGGCCGCCAGGTCTTTCTGGGTGAGGTCACCGGTGATCACGACCTTGGATCCGAAACCGATACGGGTCAGAAACATCTTCATCTGCGCCGGCGTGGTATTCTGTGCCTCGTCCAATATGATAAAGGAATTGTCCAGGGTACGGCCGCGCATATAGGCCAGCGGCGCCACTTCGATCAGTCCTTTTTCCATATTCTTCTGGAAGGCTTCCCCGCCCATGATCTGATACAGCGCATCGTAAAGTGGTCGCAGATACGGATCCACCTTGCTCTGCAGATCCCCGGGCAAAAAGCCCAGTTTCTCGCCGGCTTCGATCGCCGGTCTGGTTAAGATGATACGGCCGACTTCTTCCTGTTTAAACGCCGTGATCGCCATAGCCATGGCCAGATAGGTCTTTCCGGTTCCGGCCGGTCCCGTACCGAAAACCACCATATCCTTGCGGATCGCATCCACATAGGCTTTCTGTCCCGCGGTCTTTGGTTTGATGGGCTTGCCCATGATGGTCCGGCAGATCATATCGTGGTCCAGCTCCAGCAGCATATCCGACTGATCGTCTTTGGCCAGTTCCAGCCCATATTCCACCTTATGTGCCTCTAAACTTTTCTCGTTTTTGGCAATCTCGGTAAGATCTCGGATGAGACGGATGGCACGATTGACATTTTTCTCGTTGCCCATAACATGTACGGCACCGTCACGATCCGTGATATCCACCAGCAGTTCATCCTCCAGTTTGCGCAGATAACGGTCCCCGGCTCCGAACAAAAGCCGCATTCCCTCCGCATCCAGTTCTATACTCTTACGGACACTTGTTTCTTCCGCCATTTATCCGGCTACCTCCCCTAAAATGATCGGCCGCTTTTCGGGTGCGGCATCCCCGATCGTATAGGCATTCTTCAGGCGCTCTAAGCCCTCTTTGCCTTTCTGCTCATCATTATAATATACTTCCGCCAGGATGTCTCCCGCATGAACGGCATCTCCGACTTTTTTCTTCAGATAGATGCCCACTTCCGGATCGATCACATCCGCTTTGGTCTCGCGTCCGCCGCCCAGTGCCAGCGATGCCATACCGACTTCCGCACAGGCAATGGCACTGACATAACCGTCTTTCCATGCGGTCAACGGTTTGGTATTGGCTGCGAGTTTCAGTTTCGTTTCATCGGCAACATAGGACGGATCACCACCCTGTGCCGTTACAAAGCGCTCCATCTGCTGCAATGCCTTTCCGGAATGCAGCTGCTCGGAAAGCAGAGCATACGCGCTGTCAAAGTCTTTTGCCACACCGGCAAAGATACACATTCTGGATCCCAGCGTCAGCACCAGTTCGCGGAAATCCGCCGGTCCGCCGCCCTTTAAGGTTTCGATGGCTTCCCGTACCTCGATGGCATTTCCTACGGCATTTCCTAAAGGCTGATCCATATCGGTGATATAGGCCCAGATCTGTTTGCCGGCGTGCTGCCCGATGGATACCATGGCCTGCGCCAGAGCATCCGCGCCCTTTCGATCCCGCATAAATGCACCGCTGCCGCACTTCACATCCAGCACGATGGCGTCTGCGCCGGCCGCCAGTTTTTTACTCATGATCGAACTGGCGATGAGTGCCATCTGATCAACCGTCGCTGTCACATCACGCAGGGCATAGAGTTTTTTATCCGCCGGTGCCAGTTCCGCCGTCTGTCCCATGATCGCCATACCGATCTCGTCTACCTGCTTGATAAAGCCTTCCATGGACAGTTCCGTAGAAAAGCCCGGGATGCTCTCCAGTTTATCAATGGTGCCGCCGGTATGGCCCAGACCGCGGCCGCTCATTTTGGCTACTTTGACGCCCACGGAAGATACCAACGGCGCCAGGGTCAGGCTGGTCTTGTCACCAACGCCGCCCGTGGAATGCTTATCCACTTTGATCCCGCGGATGCCGGACAGATCCAGCGTATCTCCGCTGTCCCGCATCGCGAGCGTCAGATCACCGGTCTCCTGCGGATTCATCCCCTGAAAGCAGATTGCCATGGTCATCGCCGACATCTGATAATCGGGAATCTCGCCACGTGTATATCCCTGTATCATAAAGTCGATCTCTTCTTTGGTCAGGATCCCGCCGTTCTTCTTTTTTTCGAGCAGATCATACATGCGCATCTTGTCATTCCCTCCTTATCTGTGCTATACTCGTAAAACGCAGTTTAAAACTGCATTTCACTTTGGTTATCGTTACATTTTTGATGGATCAGAAACTATGAATACTATGAATTCCGTTAATTTACCAGGCGCATTTGCAGATCGTATGCAGTCTCTTTTAAAAGACGCTATGCCGGATTATCTGGCTTCTTTTTCCGCACCTGCCGTCAAAGCCTTTCACTTAAATACGGCACGTACGGATCAGGATACTTTCTGCTCATGGCTTGCAGCTCATAACAATACGTTTTCCGCTAAGCCTTTGGACGGCACCGGTATCTTTCTTTCGGAAACCGAGGGCATCGGCCATCATCCCTTGCATCATGCCGGAGTACTTTATTCCCAGGATCCCTCTGCCCAGCTGGTACTGGACGGCGTGGAACTGTCCAAGGATATGCGCGTTTTGGATCTGTGCGCTGCCCCGGGCGGAAAGACCTCCCAGCTGGCCCGCGCCATCGACGGCGGCACCGGTGTGGTCATTGCCAACGAACCGCATCCGGCCCGTTCCCAGATCCTGCTCGGTAATATGGAGCGTATGGGCTATCGCAATGTGTGTGTGATCTCCATGGATCCTTCCGAGATCGCCACGCTGTATCCGGAATATTTCGATCTGGTCCTTGTCGATGCTCCCTGCTCCGGGGAAGGTATGTTCCGCAAATACCCGGAGAGCATTCAGGAATGGAGCCTCGAAAATGTTGCTCATTGTCAGGAACGCGGTCGCGATATCCTTAGGTCTGCCGTAGCCTGTCTGCGTCCCGGCGGACGTCTCATTTATTCGACCTGTACCTATGCCCCGGAAGAAAACGAAGAGCAGGTGCAATTCCTGATGGATGAATTTGCTATGGTGCTTGATACCGCTCCTGCGTCGGTACAAAAATATGCTTTGGAGACGGCTCCCGGCTGCTATCGCTGCTATCCCCATCTGTATCAGGGAGAAGGCCAGTTTATGTCCTATCTGCGAAAAGCCGGTGATACTGATGCCTCGGATGCGGTCGGTAAAGCCCGCTCCGTTTTCAATCCGCTTACTGCCAAAGAACGATCGGCTTTTGAGGAACTCTATCAGGTTTCCGCCGATCCATATCCGTTATATTCGTGGCGCGGCCGCATCATCGCAGTTCCGTTTGCTCTGCCCCGCATTCCTTCCCGCAACGTCAGCTGTATCGGCGTGACCGTAATGGAATGGGACGAAAAACGAAAACGTTACGTTCCCCATCATCAGTTTTTCAGTGCCTACGGACCGCAATTGCCGCAGCAGGTAAACTTACAACCGGAAGATTCGGATCTGTTGCAATACCTAAACGGTGCGGAATTGCCGGCACCGGAATCTCTGCAAAAAGGCCATGCCGCCATCTGCTGTCTGGGTGCATCCCTCGGTGGTGTCCGTGTCGCCGGCGGCCGTATGAAAAATCTCTATCCCAAGGGACTGCGGGAGCACCGCTAAAACACCGGTTATTTGTGGTACGGTTCTTTCCGAAGGATCTTGTGTGCCCGGTAGATCTGCTCCAAAAGGATCACCCGCATGAGCTGATGCGGAAAGGTCATTTTGGAAAAGGACAACTTCAGATCCGCCTGCGCTTTCAAACGCTCATCCAGCCCCAGCGATCCGCCGATCAAAAACTGGATATGACTGACGGAAAGATTCTGCTGTTCCTGGATATAGTCCGCAAAGGCTTCGGAGGTCAGCTGTTTTCCCTCCACCGCCAGCACGATCTTGCATGAACGTTCCTCCAGATAATCCGCCAGACGCTCGCCTTCGGTCTTTAGGATCTTTTCTTTTTCCACCTCGGAACAGTTGTCCGGTGTTTTTTCATCTTTGACTTCCAGGATCCGGAGTGTCGTATAGGCCCCCAGACGTTTGGAATATTCCGCGATCAGCGCACGAACGCTTTCTTCTTTGATCTTTCCCACACAAAGGATATCGGTTCTCAGCATTTACTCCGCCTTATCGTACAATTCCTGATAGATCTTCTCACAAACATCGTCCGCATAATCCTGATCCAGATTCACGAAACGTTCTTTCATCAGCTGCTGAATGATCTGCATACGGCCGAAATACTTTTCCTCTTCGGCCAGTCCCAGATCCTCCATCGGTGCATCAATGGCTTCGGTTTCCAGGCCTTTTCCCCATTTGAGGATCTCTTCGGTTCTGCGGTCTTCCTCCTCCGCAAATACCAGCAATTTCTTAAAGGAACGCAGGGAAAATACACCCAGAATCAACCAGAACAAAGAAAATGCGCCGAGAACACCGCACATAATAAAACGTCGTTCGATCCCCATACGAATCGGCAGCAGATCAAACGCCCACAGGATCACAAATACAAGAACACCGGCGCCGACCAGTACCTGTGATATACCGGAACTCTTCGCATCCTCGGCTTTCTGTGCCTGGGACTGATACGGTTTCACATGCACATAGCCGTGCCTGGTATAAGAACGTGCTTTTTCTTCCGGCGTCAGACCGATCGCATTCTCACGATCCGGATCGATCTCTGCCTTACATTCCAGATCTTCCGGTTCCTCCGACAGTATTTCTTCTACCGGATCCTCCGGTTCGATCCCGTCAAAATCCATATCCGAAGGATCCTGCTCCGACGCTTGCGACAGACTCTCCACAAGCGCCACATGACATTTCGGACATTCCTTTACACCATCTACAAACTCATATCGGCATTTAGGACACCAGGCCATAAAAGCCTCCTTTCCCAATACGCATCGACAACTCGTCTTATTATTGAACCTGCGGTACCGGAGGTGCCGGCGGCACATCCATTTGCATCACCGGATCCGGGATCGCATAGTCTTCCGGTTTGATCTCGGCTCCCTTGGTAAAGGTCATTTCTTCTTCATCACGACTTGCTTTATACAATGTACCGTCTTTTACATCGGCCAGATAGAATGCTCCGGTTTTCATGGAGGATTCTGCCGAATCGATCACATTCTCCGTGATCAGATAGTACACTTTATCATCCAGTTTGATCGCCGAACCGATACTGTAGCTGTATCTGGTGGTATTGCCGGGCAGATGTCCTGCCAGGTCGATGGTCTTGCCGGCATTCACATTGTACTGCTTCAGATGGTTCATCAGTTCCTGCAGATCCAATTCGCTGTCGATCTCCAGCGTGTAATTGATATCTGCCAGATCGCCTGCCACGCCTTCCTGGCTGTAGGATACAAAGATAAAGTGGCTGTGTCCCAAAGGCATCGGGATCGGGCCCACATATTCGGTGCTTTCATCCGTCGGGATCGTACCGTCGGTGGTATAGTAAACCACGCCGAATTTGATACCTTCGGCTTCGATCATCTCCGGCTCTTCGTATTCACCGCTCTCCGGGGTTACCACCGGCGGATCCGGCTTACGCACATCCACGGTAAATACGCCGTTGGTGATATCCGACTGAATGCCGTAATTGTTCACAAACATGGCATTCACTTCATAAATACCCAGTTCCATATAGATCGGCGAGGTATATACTTCGCTTTCGGTGGTCGGGTCCGATCCGTCCAGAGTATAATAGATCGTGCCGTTCGAAACCGAAGACAGTTTTACCCATAACACCTGATCATAGGTTCCCGGCTCTTCCGAAAACTCCGGCGCTTCCGCCAGATAGTCCGAGAACTGTGCGAGCACCGTCTGTTCCTCACAGTTGGAGAGAATATCCTCGATCTTGCCGTAATCTTTATTGGTCGCGTAATAATCGATCAGACGACGATACGCCTGTACGGCATTGATATCTTTGTCATAGATGATCTCCCAAAGCATCAGCAATGCTTTTTCGTCTTCATCGATCTCAAAGTAATAATCCGCCAGTGTAAACTTAAGAGAAGTATCGCTGTCATCCAGAAGCAGCGCCTTTTCCATATGCTCGATCGCATCCACAAAATTCCCCTGTGCCGCCGCATCCCTTGCTAACGACGCCTGATATACACTGGAATTGTCCTCATATACATGCTGGCTGAAATAAAAGATCACCAGACCGATCGCACCGATCACGATCACGCCCAGCAGCAGATACAGCCAACGGAAACGGCTCTCACGAATGGCCAGAGCAATCTGCCTTACGACATCTTCATCGTCCTCAAAATCATCCAGTTCATCCAAAAAGTCTCCATCGTACTCTTCGTCGAACTCGTCTTCCTCATAGTACGCATCTTCTCCGTCCGGGTCGGCATCCAGATATTCCAGATCCGGATCTTCCTGGGTCATGTTTTCGCGTAAGGTTTCCAATGAGGGCAGTTCATTGGTATTCGAAGACACCCCCTCCGCTTCCGGAACGGTATCGTCGAATCCATAGCTCTCATCAAAGCCTTCTTCATAATCTTCGTCGTAATCATCCTCCGGAAGATCGCTTCCGAGATCAAAATCGTCATCCGTAAGTGTGATCACTTCCAGATCCTGCAAGGTACCGTTGATCTCATTTTCAATTTCCGGCTGATACTCAGGGATCAGTTTGATTTCTTCGCCGCATTTGCTGCAGTACAACAGATTATCAGCGATCTCTTCCCCGCAATTCGGACAGATCATAATGCCTCCAAATAGTCGTTATGACAGGCCTGTAATCCTGCCGTTATCATCCACATCGATACGGTATGCTGCCGGCTCTTTCGGCAGTCCCGGCATGGAGAGAATGCTTCCCGCAAGTGCCACCACAAAACCGGCACCTGCCGAAACATAGACCTCACGGATATGGAACGTAAAGCCCTCCGGTGCGCCCAAAGCCTTGGGATCATCGGATAAGGAATACTGCGTTTTTGCGATACATACCGGTACATGGTCAAATCCCAGTGCGGACAGACGCTTCAGTTCTTTGGATGCCGCCGAAGCAAATTCCACATCTTTGGCACCGTAGATCTCGGTCGCGATCTTACGGATCTTGTCCTCCAGAGACAGTTCATCCGCATAGATCGGTGCAAAATGATTCTCTTTTTCGGTCAGTTTTACAACCAGTTCTGCCAGTTCCTTTGCACCTTCGCCGCCCTTGGCAAACACTTCGGAAACCGCAAAGGATACGCCTTCCTGCTCGCAAATCTCGGAAAGAGCCGCAATCTCGGCCTCCGTATCTTCCGCAAAACGGTTGATCGTAACCACGACCTGTACACCGTATTTTTTCAGGTTCTTGATATGCTTTTTCAGGTTCACACTGCCCTGTCGCAGTGCCTCTACATTTTCCTGTTTCAGATCGGCTACCGCAACGCCGGCATTGTATTTTAACGCACGAATGGTAGCCACCAGCACAACGGCATCCGGTGCCAGCCCTGCCATACGGCATTTGATATCCATAAACTTTTCTGCCCCCAGATCCGCGCCGAAACCGGCTTCGGTGATCACATAATCGCCCAGTTTCATGGCCGTTCTGGTGGCCATGACCGAGTTGCAGCCATGTGCGATATTGGCAAAGGGACCGCCGTGAATGAGCACCGGCGTATGTTCCAGCGTCTGCACCAGGTTGGGCTTGAGGGCATCCTTTAACAGCGCCGCCATGGGACCGACTGCCTTCAGATCTCCTGCAGTCACCGGCTGTCCGTCCAGATCGTATGCCACGATGATACGGGACAGGCGTGCCTTCAGATCTGCCATATCCTCCGCCAGGCAAAGGATCGCCATGATCTCACTGGCAACCGTGATCACAAAATGATCCTCTCTTACAAAGCCGTCGCTCTTGCTGCCAAGTCCCACAACAATGTTACGCAGCGCACGGTCATTCATATCCAGACAGCGTTTCCATACGATCTGTCTGGTATCGATCCGCAGTACATTGCCCTGCTGAATATGATTGTCCAAAAGAGCAGCCAGCAGGTTATTTGCGGAAGTGATGGCATGAAAATCGCCGGTAAAATGCAGGTTGATCTCCTCCATCGGAACCACCTGCGCATAACCACCTCCGGCAGCCCCGCCTTTTACACCGAAGCACGGACCGAGTGACGGCTCCCGCAATGCCAGAACCGCTTTTTTCCCGATCTTTGCCATAGCCTGGGACAGACCGACACTGATAGTCGTCTTGCCTTCCCCGGCCGGTGTCGGATTGATCGCCGTTACCAGGATCAACTTTCCGTCCGGCTGATCTTTTAAGCGTTTCAGACACTCATCCGAGATCTTCGCCTTATATTTGCCGTAGCATTCCAGATCATCCTCGGACAATCCGATACTCTGCGCGATCTTTGTGATCGGATACAACTCCGCTTCCTGTGCGATCTCAATATCACTCTTCATCTGCTCTTCCTCCCATTATAACCCGGTTCGGATCAAATTATTTCTTATGGCGCTCCCGCAGGAACAGTTCCAGCTGGTTTGCGTCCATCAAAACTTTTCTGGGCTTGGTGCCTTCCTCCGGACCGACAACGCCGTTTGCCTCCATCTGATCGACAATACGTGCAGCACGATTATAACCTACTTTGAACACTCTCTGCAACATTCCGCTGGATGCTTTTTCTTTTTCTACCACAAAACGGCATGCATCATCAAAATAGGAATCCAGATCATCCGCAGTGCCTTCTGCAGCTCCTTCGGCCGTTTCGGCTGCCTGGCCTTCTCCGGACAGATTGGAGATTTCGTTTAAGATCTGTTCATTGTAGATCTCGCTCTCCGCAGCATTATTCTTCAAGAAGTCGGTTACGCGCTGTACTTCACCGTCGGATACAAAGGCGCCCTGTACACGCAGCGGCTTGGAATATCCCTGGGGATAGAACAGCATATCGCCGTAACCCAGCAGTCGTTCCGCACCAACGGAATCCAGGATCGTTCGGGAATCGACACCGCTCGATACCTTCAGGGCTACACGGCTGGGCATGTTCGCCTTGATCAGACCGGTGATGACATCCACACTGGGTCGCTGGGTGGCGATGATCAGATGGATACCGGCTGCTCGTGCCAGCTGTGCAATACGACAGATGGAATCTTCCACGTCCTTGGAAGCTACCATCATCAAGTCGGCCAACTCGTCTACCACGATCACGATCTGCGGCATCTTTTCGGGCGGTCCGTCGATGGCCGGGATCTTGCCTTCCATGACCAGTTCGTTGTAGGCTTTGATACCTCGTACGCTGTGTTCCGCAAATACTTTGTAGCGTCTGGTCATCTCGGCAACCGCCCATGCCAGCGCGGCATTTGCCTTTCGCGGATCGGTCACTACCGGAAGCAACAGGTGAGGGATCCCGTTATATACGGAAAATTCCACCACCTTCGGGTCGATCAGGATCAGTTTGACTTCCTCCGGATTGGCCTCGTACAAAATACTTAAAATGATCGAGTTGGTAAACACCGATTTACCGGAACCGGTGGAGCCGGCCACCAGCAAATGCGGCATCTTTGCGATATCCGAAACAATAGTATGACCGCTGATATCCTTACCGACCACATAGGTCAGTTTGGAATCCGCTTTCTTAAACTCCTGTGATTCGATCAGTTCACGAATGCTGACCGGCAGTCTCTCCTTATTGGGGATCTCAATACCGACCGCGGCTTTTCCGGGGATCGGCGCCTCAATACGGATGTCCTGTGCTGCCAGATTCAGTTTCAGATCATCGGCCAGGTTCACGATCTTGTTGACCTTGATACCTTCGCCGAGCTGCAACTCAAAACGGGTTACGGAGGGTCCCTGGCTGATATCGGTCACGGTAGCGGTTACGCCGAAGGATTTGAGTGTCTGTTGTAACAACAGTGCCGTTTCCTTCAAATACTGGTCGCTGTCTCCGCCGCCCTTCTTTTTGTTCTCTTCCAGCAAGGTGATCGGAGGCTTTTCATATTTCGCTTTCTTTTTGACCGGTGCGGGTGCGGCCGGTTTGGGTGCCGGCGCCTCTTCCACCTTCAGTTCGGTGGTCGGTTCTTCCGCCGGTCCGATATTATGGGATCGCTCGGTCACCGGATCCGGCATACCGGTAATATCGATCTCCGGCGCCTTCTGCAGGCTGACTTCCGCATCGGCCGTGCCATCGTTCTTTTGCGTCATCGGCCGGATCTCTTCCCTGCCGATATCCCGTCCATGATCGCGGATCACCGTAACTACGGAGTCTCCGGCAGGCTCAAACGCTTCCGACGCAACCGCCTCGTTTGTTTCCTCCGGATATACTTCTTCCGCAGCATCCTCATAAACCGGCTCATCGTATGTTTCATAGGATTCCTCGGGCACCGTCTCGTACTCAGCTTCTTCGTCTCTGCGGATGCGGATCTCCTGCACCTCCTGGTATTCCGGCAGGCTGTCTGCTTCCTCATCCTCGTATACGATCTCGTTGATCTTTGCCGCAGCATCCAGTCGGGTCACATCTCCGTCCGGCATCAGCGTGATCTCATGCATATCATCCAGTTTGTGATGTGAAGGGATCGCCGGATCCAATGCGACCGGATTTAATCTCTTGCGATTCGGAGAACCGGAAGAACTGCGCAGGATACGCTCATCCTCTGCCTGCTCTTCCGCTTCTTTGCGTCTTCTCTGTTCTTCTGCCTTGCGGCGGCGCTTTTCTTCCTGCTGCGCCTCCAGTTCCCGTGCGCGGCGTTCTTTCTTTCTGGCCTGCGCCCGACGTTCTTTCATTACCTGTCTGCGATGCTCTTCCCTGCGGCGTTCTCTCTCTGCTTCACGTCTGGCTTCGAGATCGTCTGCCTCATCCTCATCGTCATCATAGTATTCTTCTTCGTTCTCCGCTTCCAGTTCCCGCTGATAGCGGCGCTCCTGCATGTCCTCATTCAACTGCCCGATCATTTCTGCCAGACGTCCCAAAAAGCCTTTTCCCATCAGAACGATCAGAGCTACGATCACCAGCAGAATCACAACAAAAACGGAACCGCCTTTTCCGAACAATCCGAAAAACAGCAGCGCCGGCAAGCCGAACAATACGCCGCCGCCTTTTGCTCCGTCGTACAGCATCTTTACTTTTCCGCTGCTCATATCATGAATATAGGCAAAGTCCGTCTCGGAGAAAAACGCCAGCAGCATTCCGGTAAAGACCACCAAAAAACAGATGGCCGTCGTCTGCCGCACCGGCAAAGGTCCGTTTGCCAAAAAAACAAGGTAAAACAGCAATAAAATACTGATCACGGGTACCACATACCCGAGTACGCCAAAAACACCCAGCATGAACTTCTTGATCATCGGCCCGAAATCTCCGCCGATGACATTGATCACGCATAGAAAAACAACCAGCAATACACAGAACAGAATAAACAGAAACAACTCCGGAAGGAAATCCGCTTCCGGCTGTTTTGCTCTCTTTCCCTTCGATGTCGTGGTTGCTTTTTTCCTGGTTCCTCCGGTGGAACGGGACGATGAAGATGTCTTTTTTTTCGTGGACGAAGACGAACTGCTGCTGCGTCTGCGTCCGGTACCGGCTGATGCCAAAACCAGCTTCCTCCTGAAATTTATGGTAAAGTATATTCGTAATCGAAAAAATCAAAGGCTTTCTCTGATGATCAATTGATATCAAAGAAATCCATACCGCTCATATCCACCAGATCAAAATGCATCTGTGAACTGATCGGCTGATGATCAAAATCCATTTCTTTTGCGACGTGTTTTTTCGGGGTCGGCAGCGGATTCTTGATCAGATTCTCTTTCTTTTCCGCAGCCTGCTTCTCGACGTTCATACCGCCGCGCTTTGCAATGGGCGGTTCCACGGCTGCCGTCGCCGCCAGACCCGTTTTTACTTCGGCCGCCGGTTCTTCTTTCGCTATTTTTACTTCCGTATCGTCCGGTCGGTTCTCCGGTGCCTTTTGTACAAAAGGCGGCTCGGTCGGTACCGGTCTGATCGGAACTTCGTTATTCTCTCCGGAATTCGCCACGATCGTTGCAGCCGTAGGAACCACTGCCGGTGCGGGTACTTTCGGTGCCACCACCGGTTTGTTCGCTTTATCCGGAACGGACGGCACTGTAGGAACGATCGTCTTTGCCGGAAGCTGCGTCTTGCTGGTCACCTCCGGCGGAGGGATCGGCGCTTTGCTGGAAATATTCTGCGGCATATGCGGTGCCGGCGGAATATTACTTACCGCAGTCGGCGCAATGGGCCGTTCCGGTTTGGGCGTGTTGGAAGCCGGTCCCGACTGGGGGCCGGATTTTACCACTGCCGTACGATAATCCATGCGGCGGCCCCATACCTTCGGGCCTTCTGCCACAGCATTGTTCTCTTTTTGTGCTGCCTCCGGGATCTTCGGTACCGGCGGCATTTCTGCTTTTTTCTCTTCGGTCGTATTAAAACTTGCCGTCTCCGGATGCAGGATCCGTTCCGACGGCTGGATCGCCGGTGCAACGGGATTGGCTTTCGGCGTCAGCGACTGCGGCGCTGCGGGAGCCTCCGGTTTTGCTGCTTTCGGAGCTGCCGGCGCCTCCGGTTTCTTCTCAAAGGCTGCTTTATCCAACACATTGGAGATCACCGCCTGGATCGAATCGGTCGATACCGCCTCTTCCGGCTCTTCATCGTTTTGTTGACCATCTCGGTCATCATTCAAAACATCCTTTTCCGTGGCTTCTTCCGCCGTCGGAGGATTGCTTTCTTTATGTTCTTCTGCCGGTTCCGCAGGTATAGTTGTTTCAGCGTTTTCTTCGCTTTCCCGGGCCTCTTCCGGTTCCGGCTTGGGCGTTTCCTTTTTCGGATTATGCAAAAACTCAAGGGACGCTTCCAGAGCTTTTAACCTTGCTTCTTCGACCGCCTGGTCTCCCGAAGCGGATGTCGGCAGATAGATTTTTTTCTGTTCTTTCTTCTTAAATAATCCCATCCCCAAACTCCTTGCTCTCCCCCACAGAACGCGAGTTTACATCTTGTCTTCTTTCAAAACGGTTTCAATATGGTACAACGGCCGGTGTTTTACTTCGTTATAGATCTTTCCGATATATTCACCGATGATACCGATGGCCAGAAGCTGCACGCCGCCCAAAAACCAGATGGACAGGATCAATGAAGTCCAGCCGCGTTCCACATATCCGGTGATATAGGAAATAAAGGCATAGATCGCAGCGCCCAGGCAGATCAACAAAACCAGCAAGCCGACCTTAAATACCAGACGGATCGGCTGCACCGAAAAAGATGTAATGCCGTTTAATGCCAAAGCAAGCATCTTTTTCAGCGGATATTTGGATTCTCCCGCCAGTCGCTCTTTGCGCTCATAAACCACCTGCCCGGTCTTCAAGCCCAGCAACGGGATCAGACCGCGCAGATACAGATTGGTCTCTTTGTACTCCGCCAGTTCGTTTAATGCCTTTCTCGACATCAGGCGAAAGTCCGCATGATTAAACACGGTCTTCACACCGAGGGAAGCCAGCAGTTTATAAAAACCTTCGGCCGTGGTGCGTTTAAAAAAGGAATCGGACTTGCGGCTGCCCCGGACACCGTAAACGATCTCGCAGCCATTATGGTATTCATCCACCATTTGTTCGATCACGGCCACATCATCCTGCAGATCCGCATCGATGGAAACCGTGATATCCGCATCTTCCCGCGCCGTCATCAGCCCGGCGATCAAAGCCGACTGATGGCCGCAGTTTTTTGCCAGTTTCACTGCACAGACCCGGGCATCTTTTTCATGCCCCTCCTGCAGCAGTTCCCAGGTTTTGTCCCGGCTGCCGTCATTCACAAACAGGATATAGCTGTCTGCACTGATCTTTTTCTTTGCTGTCAGATCATCCAATACACGCAGCAATTCCGGCATACTGATCGGAAGCACTTCCTCTTCGTTATAGCACGGAACTACGATCGCAAGTCTGTCATTCATAGATCACTCATCCCAGTTGGTATATACATTCTGTACGTCATCGTCCTCATCCAGAAGATCCAGGATTCTGGTCAGGCACTTGATGGCGTCTTCATCCGTCAGTTCCACATAGTTCTGCGGAAGTCTGGTTACTTCCACACTGGCAAACTTAATGCCGTCTGCCTCCAGTGCTTTCTGTACGGTCTCCAGATCATCCGGAGCGGTCAGGATCTCAAAAGAATCCTCTTCTTCGGAAAAATCTTCCGCACCTGCATCCAGCGCTTTTTCCATCATGGTATCCGCATCGATCTCACATTCTTCGCGGTCGATGATGATCTGTCCCTTGGTATCAAACATATAGGATACACAGCCCTGGGTACCGATGCTGCCGTTGCCTTTGGTAAATGCGCTTCTGACATTTGCCGCGGTACGGTTCTTGTTATCGGTCAGTGCCTCTACGATGATCGCGGTTCCGCCCGGTCCGTATCCTTCATAGGTAACATGCTCATAGTTTACGCTGCCCAGATCGCCGGATGCTTTCTTGATACCGCGGTCAATCGTATCGTTGGGCATATTTGCAGCCTTTGCCTTTGCAATGACCGTTGCCAGTCTGTAGTTATTTGCCGGATCCGGTCCGCCTTCCTTAACCGCAACCGCGATCTCACGGCCGAGAATGGTAAATACCTTTCCCTTTGCCGCATCGTTTTTCTCTTTCTTATGCTTGATGTTCGCAAATTTTGAATGTCCGGACATACCTCTTTCTCCTTACTTTTTTCCTCAAAATTTCTTTCTAATAAAATATGCCGCAAAATACAGCAAAATACATTATACCATATCTTGTGGCACGGTGCAAGTTATGTTACCTATTTTTGTTTTCGGACCGAGATCAGACGGATCATCTTGTCTTCCACTTCTTCGACCTTGAAATGATAGTCGCCGATATCCGTTTCGAAATGATCCCCTTCCTCGGGGATGTGTTCCATTAACGAGATCAGATACCCGTTGATCGTTTCGAATTCGGTCTCGCCGAAATCGATCTCCAGACGCTCGCTCAGATCTTCCAGCTTGGTAAGGCCTTCGATCAGATAGGTCTCACCGCCGTCACTCTCTACGATGCGGTCATTTTCGTCATCATACTCGTCCCGGATGTTTCCGACGATCTCTTCCAGGATATCCTCCATGGCTACCAGCCCCGAAGTCTGTCCGTATTCGTCCACCACGATGACCATCTGCGTGTTGGTCGACTGCATCTGCTTAAACAGCGCATTGACGGTCTTGGTCTCGGGAACAAACACTGCCTCCCGCAGCGAAGAACGGATTTCCGCAAGGGTCGGATTCTGCTTGGGCTGCTCATCCCGGATCCGTACCGCATCCTTCAGATGCAGGATCCCGATGATATGATCCAGATCTTCGTGATAGACCGGATATCTGGAATAGTTATTGTTCAGAATCTCTTTTACCGCATCCTTGAGTTTCATTTCATCATCAAAGGCCTCAATATGACCGCGGTTGGTCATGATATCCCCGGCTTCTTTATCCGAAAGTTCAAAGATATTGGCGATCATTTCCGCTTCTTCCGGATCGATGGTACCATTTTCCTGGCCTTCGTTTACGATCGCGATGATCTCCTGTTCTGCGGCGTCTTCCGTTTGTTTTCGTTTCTTAAAGATCCTGTCGAATAACCCGGATTTATTACTGTCGTCGTCCATAGTTTAAAACCTTTTTACTCCTTTTTGTTTCCCGCTCTGTTCCAATCTGTTTCATTCGGCGTTTTCGTCGTTTCGGATATAGATACGCGGCACGCGTTTACCGATATCGCAGACTGCCTCGTAATTGATGCGTCCGGAGGATGCCGCAAAATCATCCATGGTAATGCACTCGCTGCCGTCCCGACCGACGATCGTTACCGTATCACCCACCGTGATCTCTCCCCGTTCCGGCAAAGCATCCGTCACATCGATCATCATCTGATCCATACACACACGTCCGACTACCGGAAATCTCTGTCCGCGGATCAGTACCTCTCCCTTGCCGGATAAACATCTCGGATAACCGTCCGCATAACCGATGGAAACCGTTGCGATCCTGCTTTCCCGCTTGGTGGTAAAAGTTCCGCCGTAGCTGATCGCCGTACCTTCCGCCACCGTTTTGACATAGATCACGCTGCTCTTGATCTCCATGGCCGGCCGCAGATGAATCTGCAGCGGATCCACTTCATCCGAAGGCAGCAAACCGTAGGTAATGATGCCGGATCGTACCAGATCCAGATGGGTTTTGCGCATTTCCATAATGCCGGCGCTGTTTGCGCAATGCTTCAAGGGAATACGGATCCCTTCCGATTCCAGCAACTGTGAAAAACGGTCAAACTGTGCAAACTGCTTGTCCGCATAGGTCTTGTCCGCTTCATCCGCTCTGGCAAAATGGGTAAACAGACCTTCGATCTCGATCCCCGGAAGCGTTGCAACTTCCTTTACAAAAGCCAGTCCTTCCGCATCCGGTCTGATGCCGATACGTCCCATACCGGTATCCAGCTTGATATGTACAAAGGCTTTTTTGCCGAAACGCTGTGCTAGTTCGGAAAGATACATCGCGCTTTCGATGTCAAATAAGGTCACGCGAATGCCGTACTCCACCGCCAGCGGAAGCGTGATGGGAAAGCTGTATCCCAGGATCAGTACCGGCTTACCGATACCCTGTTCAATGATCTCGAGCGCTTCATCGATCGTTGCCACGGCATAGCCCCAAACACTGTCCACACCGGCCAGTTCCTGAGCGATGCGTACCGCTCCATGTCCGTATCCGTCCGCTTTGATCACGGCCATGATCTTGGTCTTTTTCGGGATATGCTCCCGGATCTGCCGGATATTGTAGCGGATATTGTCCAGATTAACGCTTGCGTAAACTCTCTCCTGATGTAACATCCCTTTTGCTACCTCGTTTTCTTAGGATCAATAATCTTTTACAGCTGTCGTAATTTACCGTTGCATCACCGCCGGCAACGCCCGGATCAGATCCGAAGCCGTTACCCCGGCATTGCCGCTCTGTTGTGCCGCGGCACGCCCGGCCATGGCATGCAGGATATCGGCATATACGGCAGCCATCAGCGGATCGTTTATGACGCAGACGACTGCGGCAAGTGCACCAGCCAGAACATCCCCGCTGCCCGCGGTGGCCAATGCATCCGATCCCATAGCATTATAATATATTTTATCTCCGTTTGCCACCAGTGTCGTAGCAGATTTTGCCAACAGGATGACCCCGTACTCTTTTGCCAGCCCCCGTACGGTATCCGGTTGCTGCTCTGCATGTGGTTCCGTCTCGGGAAACAGCCGTCGAAACTCCCCCGGATGCGGTGTCAGATAGGTGATCCGACCGCTTTCTTTACGTGCCATCAAAAATTTCTTCTGCTCCGCCAGGGCATTTAATCCGTCGGCATCGATGACCATGGGCTTTTCGCAATCCTTAAGGGCTGTACTCTTAAGAAAAGCACCGGCTCGTTCTTTCGTCAGCCCGCTGCCGAGCAGTACGGTATCCGCCCAATGGAGCTCCGCCGCAAGGGCCTCCTCATCAATTTCATCATCCATTGCAACAAACATCGCCTCCGGTACTGCCTGCATCATCAGATCCCGGTTTTGCGATACCCCGATCACCTTGACCATTCCGGCACCGCTGCGCAATACCGCAGCCGCATTTAAGATGGCTGCTCCCGGCATACCGGCGCTCCCCGCGATACACAGTACTTTTCCGAAGGTCCCCTTATGTCCCAGCAGATCCCGCTTCGGCATAAGTTTGCAGATTTCGCCCCACTCCATGACACGGTCCGCACACGCGCTGTCCGGCTGCGGGATCCCGATGCCGCCGCAGGTCACCGCTCCGCAATACCGTCTGCCTTCCCGCAACAGTATACCCCGCTTCGGATAACCAAACGTCACCGTCTCATCGGCAACTACCGCATCCGGCTGCGGAATTCCGAGATCCGTATGCAGTCCGCTGGGCAGATCCACGGCGATCACATAGCAGTCCGAATGTGCCTCACGATACGCATTGATACTGCGCACCGCATCCAAATATACATCCGACAGATCACGGTTGATCCCGATCCCGAAGATGGCATCGACGATCACATCCGTATGTTTTTGCAAAACTTCTTCCGGATCGTAAGTAATGCGTATCCCCATATGTTCCAGGATCTGCGCCTGGATCTTGTTGCTTTCACTCCGGCGTGAGGGATCTCCGATCTGTACCACCGAAATACGGACATTTTCATATTCCGCCAGCAGTCGTGCCGCCGCCATACCGTCCGCACCGTTGTTTCCGCAGCCGCATACCACGACCACATGGGCATCGGCAAGTTGTCTGATATGCTCAAAAACCTTCTTGGAGATATAGCCCGCCGCCCGTTCCATCAACAGCAAAGACGGGATACCCAATGTTTCCATCAGGTACCCCTCATAAGAGCGCATTTCTTCTTCTGTAAAAATCAGGCTCATGATCCTTCCTTCAATGTCGTATTGTTTTCTTCGGCATTGGTCGCAGCCGGCGCCGGTGCTGCCGGAGCCGCTGGTTTTACCACATGTTCCACTTCCGGATTGTATTTCATATCAAAGATATCGATCACATCCGGCCCGAAGATGTCATGCATATACGCATACATCTGCTGGTTCTTCAACTCGCATTCCTGTTTGCGTACCACATTCTTTTTCAGTTCTACACGGATATTGGCAATCCAATCCGCGATCTCGTTGATCTTTTCGGTATTCTGCGCGATCACATCATAGCAGATCTCCATGGTCTCCAGCATCAGTTCACTGTTGACCGCATCGATCTCTCTGGGCAGATCCAGTAGTTCGTCCTGATAGGCTTCCATCTGCGCATTGAGCGCATTGATCTGCGCCGAAAACTCTTCCTGCTTTGCCTTACCGTTTTCTTCATCCATGGCATTTACGATCTCGTCCCGCAGTTTTGCCTTGGCCTTATTGATCGCTTTTAAATCCGTGTTGATCTTGCCCTGACGTTTCAGCAGGTTCTTTAACTGCTCTTCCAGTTCCTGCATATGCGGAGTATGATCTATTCCCGCCATCAACTTATACCACTTGTTGTCCAGTGATATGATCGGTAATTTTTTCCCTTGCAATGCCGGACGGAAAACCTCGTCAGATCGTGCCATAGTGTGTCCTCGCAGTTATCGTTTTATGCCTCCAGCGTCTTGCGGATCTCCTTGATGAAATCCTGGCTGTTCAATACCTTGACGTCCTTAAGAGAAGTGATCAGCGCAAGGTCTTTGGTCATGCGGCCGGATTCGATGGTTGCGATCGTTGCTTTTTCCAGACGATCCGCAAAATCACACAATTCCGGCGTGCCGTCCAGCTCGCCGCGCTTTCTCAATGCACCGGTCCAAGCAAAGATCGTTGCTACCGAGTTGGTGGAAGTCTCTTCACCTGCCAGATGCTTGTAATAATGACGCTGTACGGTGCCATGTGCTGCTTCGTACTCGTATACCCCGGCCGGAGATACCAGTACGGAAGTCATCATTGCCAGGGAACCGAATGCGGAGCTGACCATATCGCTCATCACATCGCCGTCGTAGTTCTTGCAAGCCCAGATAAATCCGCCCTTTGCCTTCATAACACGGGCAACGGCATCGTCGATCAGTGTATAGAAATAGGTGATGCCTGCTTCTTCAAACTTGGTCTTGTACTCTGCATCAAAGATCTCCTGGAAGATATCTTTGAAGTTATGATCGTATTTCTTGGAAATGGTATCCTTGGTTGCAAACCACAGATCCTGCTTCAGATCCAGTGCATAATTAAAGCAGGAACGTGCAAAGCTGGTGATGGACTTGTCGGTGTTGTGGATACCCTGCAGGATACCGGCTCCCTTAAAGTCCTGGATCAGCTCTTTCTGTACGGTTCCGTCTTCGCCTTCAAATACCAGATATCCCTTGCCGGCGCCCGGTACCTTGATCTCTACATTCTTGTAAACATCACCGTAAGCATGTCTTGCCAGGGTGATGGGCTTCTCCCAGTTGCGAACGCAGGGCTCGATGCCCTTTACCACGATCGGGGTACGGAATACGGTACCGTCCAAAGCCGCACGGATCGTACCGTTCGGGCTCTTCCACATTTCCTTCAGATCATACTCCTTCATACGTGCTGCGTTGGGCGTGATCGTTGCGCACTTTACCGCTACACCGTATTTCTTGGTTGCTTCCGCAGAATCGATCGTTACCTGATCATTGGTCTCATTTCTATGCTTTAATCCCAGATCATAATACTCCGTCTTCAGATCGATGAAAGGAACCAACAATTCCTCTTTGATCATGGACCAAAGGATCCGGGTCATTTCATCCCCGTCCATCTCCACCAACGGTGTCTTCATAACAATCTTGTTTCCCATAGTTTTCTCCTCCTTATATGAACCACATTTTTTGATTCTCATTCAAATACGCCGTCTGCCACATGCTTTACCCCTGCCGGAAGCGCCGGCGTTGTCTCGCTTCCCTTATATCCGATCAGCACACCGTCACCGACGATCAGGAAATCCGATGCATTCGCATTGTTTTCCCACGCCTGATACCACGGCGTAAAATTAAACGCGTTTTTTCCGATGTTGGTTACGGTGGACGGAATGGTTACCTCCGTCAGGCCGTCGCAATGATAAAAGGCGCCTTCTCCGATCTCCGTGATCCCTTTGGGCAGGTCTGCCTTGGTAATACCGCTTCTGGCAAACGCAAACGCGCCGATCTTTTGCAGTCCGTCCCGGAAGGTAAAATCCGTTAAGGTCAGGTCCAGATAATGCGCATGATCCGCGATGCTCTTTCCGTTATCGGCAGGTACCGCAGTGGGCGTCGGTGACGGTGTCGGTGCTGCGCTCCGCGACGCATCCACCACATTGTAATTATCCACGATCACATACGCACGGTCCGAAACCACCGGGGCATTTCCCAGTACCACACCATCGTAAGTGATGCGCAGACCGTCATGCTGCTCTCCGGTCGGTGTTGCACTTACTTCCGTTCCGGAGTATCCGTTCGAGGTCGCCGATGCCGTGTTATCCGCAGTGTTACTTACGCTATCCTGCGCATCCGTGGTTTCTCCGCTGCCTGTCGTATAGGTATGCCGGATCACATCTTCCGGATTCTCTTCGATCCGTATGGTATATACCGGCGTTTCGCTGGTCAGATATTCGTGTGTCTCGGCAAATACCGCTGCTTTGGAATACGGCGAACATACCAGATGCAGATCCATGGGGCAGCCGTCAAATGCCGTTTCATGAATTTCCCGCACGCTGTCCGGAACGATTGCCTGTACCAGATTGTTGCAGCCCGCAAACGCCTTTAATGCGATACGGTTGGTGGGTATCTGCATGGTAACACTCATCAGGCCCTTGCAATTGGTAAATGCATATTCCGAGATCTCCGCAATGCCCGGGATCGTCACCACTTTCAGATTGTCACATCCCCAGAAACTGTTCGGACAGATCTGTTCTACCGTACCGGGAACCGTATAGGCTTCGGACGGACTGCCGGCGCAATACTGATACAGTTTGGTCATTCCCGCATTATACAATGCATGACCATTGGCGATCAAATTCTGATTGGCACTGCTCACATTGATGTACGATAAGGAATCGCAATCGGCAAACACACCGTTTCCCATTTCGCGTACACCGGATCCGATGCTGGCGCTTTGTAACGAGGTGCATCCCATAAATGCCGCATCCCCCAGAACCTCCACGGAATCCGGGATCGTCACGGAACGCAACTCGCTGCAGCCTTCAAACGCATTCGAACCGATACTTTCCACGGTAGACGGGATGGTTACCTGCTCGATGATGGGATTATTGTAAAAAGCATCATCCGCGATCTTTTTGACCCCTGCCGGAATGACCACCGATCGATCCGTACCGGTATAGGTATAGAGCACGCCGTTCACCGTATTAAAATCGGCTGCCGAAGAAGCATGTGCCAGATACATACCGCCGATCAGCAGGGTCAAAGCCGCTGCCGCCGCAGGGATCAGTAAGATCTTTGATCGTTTCATCGGGCACATCCTCCTTTCGTTAACATAATCGGATTATGTAAATCATTCATTGGTATTTACTTCTTTGCCTTCGCTGCCGGCTTTTTGTCCTTCCACAGGAACAGCACGCAGGACAAGGAAAGCATTCCGGCGGACAAAAACCACTTCGGCGCGATACCGTCACCGGTCTTCGGTGTGATATCCGATACACCGCGAACCAGGTTCTGGGTATCTACATAGATCGTATACGGCGAGAAGTGTGTTGCCGTAAATCGCATACACGGTACACCGTCGATCGTGGTAAACTTCACTTCCAAAGGTTCTACCGCACCGTTTGCGATGGCTGCCGCTTTGTTATTGCCGGCATACGGTACCAGTTCATCCGGGATCGGCAGTGTGATCGTTACCGCCAGATTGTTGGCATTGGTAACCACTCTGGTTCCGGTAGAATCGTACAGCGAAATATCAAATGCCACATATTTCAGATCCTGGAACCGGCTGCCGTAGGTATTGCGCAGAGCCTGCTCTACCGCTGCGGATGCCGCCGCCGAATCGGTCACTTTGACCACAAAGTTATCCGTCGATCCGGATACGGATGCCGTACCGAGATTCTTATTGTTGTTATCAATGGTCTCGGAAGTGATGCGCACTTCGGTTCCGCCGTTGTTATCGTTGCCCGGCTGGGTCTTGATCGTATTGCCGGAAACATTATCATTGTTTCCCGGATTCTGTACCGGCGTCGGTGTTCCGGTGGTCTTGGCGGTATTGCCGGAAACCGTCGGTGTCGCATTGGCACTCTTATAGGTTGCCGTTACCTTTACATCATGGGTCGGCATAATAAAGGTGGTCGCTACCGCA
Organism: uncultured Lachnospiraceae bacterium; assembly: GCA_946403625.1. Taxonomy (GTDB): domain Bacteria; phylum Bacillota; class Clostridia; order Lachnospirales; family Lachnospiraceae; genus NK4A136. Next base: position 35,846 of record CAMJAP010000007.1, on the reverse strand, counting down.
TAGGCGTTACTGAAACCGATATCCGCATTGGATGTGGTCCAACGGTCAAATACCTTGCCCTCTGTTGCCGCATACGCCGTGATCGTTACCACTTCACCTGGTTTGTGTCTTCCGGTACCCGCACCGTTTTCCACCGTTACCAGATAGCCCGCTTGGTTCTCCGACGGAGAACTGGTCGGTTTTGTCGTCGGCCCGCTCGGTGAAGGTGTTGTTCCGGACGGTTTCGGTGTCGGTGTCTGCTTATATTCCAGATATTCCCATACCGCTACGGCGATGACATTTTCCGAAACAGCTACACCAACATTGTATTTGGTCGGATGATACGACCATTTATCAAAAGTATATCCTTCGTTCGGATGTCTTCCCGAATCACTCGGATGTCCCGGGTTGTAGATCGGACCGCCGTCCGGAACGGTATACTCCATAAAGATGGTATCGTCATCGTTATAGAAGGTTACGCTGTGGAAACCATCCGGCACATCATAGGTAGAATATGCCGCCACACCGATGATGCCGTCCTGCGTTACGCGATCGGTCACCTTAAAGGAGGACGGAGAGAATTTCCAGCCCACAAACTGCTTGCCCGGATTGATCTTGGAATCTTCCGGAATATCCAGCTGCGGCAGATATCCGCCTTTTTCTACTGTGATCTCTTTAAACAGCGTCATATCGTCATAATATAGTTTGACGGTATATACATCCTTGGAATACTTCGCCGTTGCCGTAATATTCTCGGTAACCGGCTGGTTCTCACTAAAGGTAGACGGCTGATATGCCCATCCGACGAACGCATAGGTCGGATTATTTACAGAGGTCATATTTACCGGCGGATTCACATAGGATCCTTCGTAAACCTCATCAACACGCACGGGACTGCCGTCGTCATTTAAGAAGGTTACCGTAAACTTCTGTTTTTCTTCCGGTGTAAAGAGCGCGATAATATCACGGTCTTCCCTAATATCACTGATCAGATCATTTCCGTATACATCCTCATGATCGATCCAAAGCCAGCGGCTGAACTTCCATCCCACATGATCCGGCTCCAACGGCACCGGTTCGGTTTCCGGGAATTTCGTATTACCAAAGGTTTCGTTTTCGTTCAGATAAACTTTCTTCTGCTCAATGATCGTACGATCATCGTTTCGGAAGGTCACGATGTATGCCTTTCCGATTTCTTCAAAGTACAGATTATCCGTGGAAGAACGATTTGCCTTCAGTTCCGGTGTGGAATCACGATATCCGCGCAATGTCACACGCTGTACCGTACGGTCAAAGGAATCGTCCGCGATCTCCATGATACCGGTATTCGGAATCTGTATGGTAATATTTTCGCTGCTGTTATCAAAGGCTTCCGATTCAATGGTATGTACAGTCTCCGGCAGTTTTACCAGAGAAGTCAGACGGCAGTGATCAAAAGCACGCTCCGGTACCACCTTAATCGTAGTTTTATTCAGATCGATGGATGCGATCTCTTCACATCCGCAGAATGCTTCTTCGTTCAATGCGGAAACATCATCGCCCAGTTCGATCACACCCTTGGTTCCCGGCAGGCAGGACATCACCTTTTTGGTTCCGTCATCCTGGATTTCAAAAATGATATTGTTCTCGTACGGGAACTTGGAGGCATTGGAGGCCACTGCATTCATCTGCTTGCATCCCTGGAATACATTCTTTCCGAGGGTCTGCAGATTTTCCCCAAAGGTTACGCTCTGCAGGTTTTCGCAACTGTCAAATGCAAAATCGGGGATGGCAGTAACACCCGGCATTGTCACTTCCAGGATCCAGTCATTACCCTTCTTGTATTCCGGATCGGTAATCGCGGATTCATAACCATGATTGTCGGCGATCACCATAAAGTTATCGACATTTTCCTCGGTCTCGCAGGAGAACAGGCCGGCATGGTAACCGCCGATATGGTTCTTCTGGTTGCTCGGATAACTTGCCAGATTATCATCCTCGTACAGTCGCTCCCGCTTCGGCGTATTTCCGGCGGCATCCAAAGAATCCGCAAAATACGGCAGATTCATGGCATTCTTCTTATTGTCCAGATAAGCCTTGGTGTCGATGGAGGTCACCTGCTTCGGCAGATGAATGTAACGGGAATCCTCCAGCAGGCGCTGTTCCGGTCCGGAGAGTTTTCCGTCATTCCACAGTTCATCGCTGATCCAGGACGGCTTGCTGAGGCCCATGACCTTGCAGTATACGATCGCCAGCCCCTTATCGTTACTGTTCTGGCTGTTCAGATCGTTGATATGCGGATAATCGATCAGCACGATATCGGTAGACGCGTTATCGCGGATCATTTTCAGTCCCTGGGAGAAACCGTCTCCGTCCGCATCCGTCACATAGCAGATCCTGGTTTCCTCGGTATTGATATAGTTTTCACCCATTGCATAGTTAAACGGATAATAGCTGTCCGTCACATTGCCATGGAAATACAGACGATCGCCCTTGGTATAGAAAGCGTCCTTGGAAATATTGTTGGCAGAGGAATTCATGCCCCAATAAACATCCCGCAGATTCGGAGTATCGCCGAATGCCAGATCGCCGATCCGCTGGATATCCTTCGGCATGGTAACGCTCTCCAGTTTTTCCGCACCGGAAAAAGCACTGTCACCGATATATTTGACCGATCCGTCTTTCATCATAAGATGATGGATATTCTTCTTCAGTTCCGGATCGAAACTCTGTCTCCAATCCAGATCAAAGCCGCCCAACTGGGTCAACTGGTACTTGCCCACCTGACTGGGTAATACAAACGGTTCCTCCCTGGTCAGGCCCAGTTCCTTGCCTTCATCTCCCGGATAATAGATACAGTTCTGTAGTGTTGCCTCTCCGTTGGCCGGACGATCGGTGATGATATCACAGATATATTTGCAGTCGCTGGATTCATCTTCCATGCCTACTTCATAATGCACATCATCTCCGACCTGATAGCGGTACGGAACATAATCCAGACCGTTGTTTGCTTTGGCGGTCCAGGTACAGATACGCGGTCTTGCATACTTTTTGTTATCTGCCGTTGTATAGGAACTTGCCTCTCCCGGTCCCCAGACACAGAATTCCGGCTCTTCCACATGACGGAACAGACGGTCATCAAAGGCAACAAAGCCTTCGTCCTGTGAGAAATGCACGGTCTTTAACGACTTGCAGTTCTGCACGGTGCTGTATGGAACCCACTGCCAGCTTCCCTTATCCGCATCGCTGTATCCGACGGATGCGGTACCCAGAGAATGGAAGGTAACATCTTCCAGAGCAGTTCGATTTGCCAGAATATAATCGCCGATCCTGGAGGTATAGGTCTTTCCGTTTTCGTATTCAAACTGATAATTGGTCGTTCCGCTGGGTGCCGACGGGCTGGTATAATTGCTGTGCAGGTTCGGGAACTCAAACTTTTTCAGTTTGTTGTTGGTACCGTCATCGATGGCAAATGCTGCCGTACCGATGGACATGGTGGAGCCTTCCGGGAAGATGATATCGCTGACGCTGTTCAAATTGTAGAATGCATATTCCCCGATGGTGGTTCCGTTATAGGTATTGGAGAAATCCAGTTTCTGCAGGCTCTCGCAATTGGCAAAGGATCCGAACGCAAAGCCTTTTACCGTACTGGGGAATACCGCACCGGAGCCGTCAAATACTTCGCCTTCCAATCCGAGGTTTTTCAGATTGGAGCATCCTTCAAAGGCTTCCTTACCGATCAGTTCGGTATCCTCCGACATATATACGGTATTCAAGTTATTGCAATGCTGAAATACACCGTTCCCGATGACTTTGATGCCGCCGAGATCGATGGTCTTTAACGAAGAACAGTTGTAGAATGCACGGTCACCGATATAGATGATCTGCGGTGAGATCTCTACATAGCTGCAGTTTGCCAGTGCCTGATGTGTCTGTGTGTTCCCGCCGGAAACATAGTCGTACTGTCCGAAGGCTTCCGATGCGATACCCACCACCAGCTGCTCGTTTTTCTTCAGAAATTCGGTATTTCCGCCGCTTTCCTTGCAATAGATGTATAACGTTCCCTCATCCGAATATTTCCGATATCCGGTGTTATCTTTCGTATTATTATTTACTTCCTTGATGGTCTCGCCGGAGTGACTGTGGGTTTCACAATAATACCTCGGAATATTCTCCGAATCCATTTTCGCCTTTTTCACGGTTTCCTCCGGTGTAGGAAGAAACTCTTTGATCAGGGAATATTCATATTCTCTTTCGTTGATCGGATTATCATCGTTGTCCAAAATATAGGAATTGATCTTCAGATCCGGAGTCGCCGCATCGGCAATGGCCGGTACATCAAACCAGCGATTCATCAGGTCATTCTTATAATCCACATACGCAGTATAATCTTCCACTTCCGAATACGCGGTGATCACGTACTGATCGATCACCAGCGGATCACTGCCGGTTCTGGTCTGCGCATTCATGGTGGCCTGATTGAAATTGCTGATCACGGCACCTCTACTGCCGCCGCTGGGGCTGCCTTCATAATAATCATATTGGAAATCCAGTGAATAATTAGAGCCGGATCCGTACACCAAAAAAGAGCAGTGGTCTGCCGAATGGGTATTGCGATCCAGAAATGCTTCCTGATTGACGCCGCCGTTACGGGTATCGCTGCTTGCCGCAGAGTAATCCAGGCCGCTGGTTGTAGACGGTTCCCATGTGGCATCGTCTGCTTTTGCCACGCCGGAACGGTCTCCCGGGATGGCTGCAATGATCAGGGAACTAGCCAGACATACCCCCGCTACGCTTCTGCGAATGGTCTGTTTCATTTTGGGGGTCATTTTCTTTTTGCCGCCGTTTGCTTCTGTTTTTGCTGCAGACTTGGCATTCCCTTTGGCCGGAGCGCTCTTGGCAGAGGCATTCCGGGAGGCTGTGGTCGTCGTATTCTTCTTACCGCTTGTAGCAGATGCATTTCCGCTCACAGAAGACCGGCTGCCGGAAGCTGTCCGGTTCCCGGCATTCGAAGTCGCACTCTGTCTCGTCCCGTTGGCAGAAGATGCACTTTTTCCGCTCGCTGCACCGGAAGCCGCCCGATTTCCCTGCGCCGCCTTCCTGTGTGCCTCCGCAATGCGTCTTTTCTGCTCTTCTGTCAGTCTTCTGTTATCTGCCATAGGATTTCCCTCCATCATCCCATTCTGCATGAGATGCTTTTATCGGATCTTTTTCGCCACCACCACAAACCGTCCGTTCTGCTCCTGATAGTCACAGGTCGACAGCGTCAGCAATTTGTCTCCGTAAACCGCGGTTACGCCGGTGTCGTAAAACGATTCTCTTGCCATCTCGCGCATATAGGAATTGAATTCTTCTTCCGACTGCGCATTGATGAACTGGTAATACTTGAATCGGATCTCGTCCGCGTCATAGACACGCGAACGGAAGGCATACATCACCTGATATGTGCCTTCCTCATAAATTGTGTCAAATTGGATGTACGGGTGTTTCTCATAATAGCGCTCCGACTCGTACTCGCCCAGCTTGGAAAACATTCTTCCGCTGGTCAGGTGATGTCCGTAAATAATATAATTATCATTCCCCCGGACAATGTCGCAGTTGCAATCCAAAAACAATGCTCCCGCTTTTTCCTCCTCCCGGTCAAAGTTGTGCGTCAGATAATAGTTATTGTCCTCTGCCTGCATCACCGGGTAATCAATTATTGTATCGTCAATTTTGACCCATCCGATTAGGTCTTGATTCAAATTATAAAGAGTTTTATATTTATCCAGGATTTCCAGCGTGATCTGATTGCCGCTTTCATCCGTAAGTGTCGCTACATAGCCGTCGGGTTCCCGCATATTGACCAGTTTGTCCGATCCCACCAGATGGGACAGGGATTCCGTTCGTCCGTCGCTTCTTCCCGCCGTCAGATAATAGATCGCGTAATAACCGAATCCGGCAATGGCGATAAAAACAAACGCCATGATCACCATTTTGCGTCGCTTCTCCGCTTTTTTCATTTCCAGCAGGATCTGCTTGCGCATTTCCGGATCGTAATCGTCCAGAGACTTTGCCGGTTCTTTCACGGAAGGTTTTTCTTTTCTGCCTTTTTTGTCCTTTTTCCCTTTTGAAACATCCCTGTCTTTTTCTGCGCGATCACGATTTTTATACTGTTCATAAACCGCATCATCAAAGCGTTTTCCCAGGTCTGTTTCAAAACGGATCTCCCCGGATGCCATCACCCGGTAGAGATCCTTAATACCTTTTTCCGTTGCAGTGTTATGCTCCTGCAGCAGTTGATTGATCTTGCGTTTGTCCCGCATCGCGGCTTCATAATCCGCCTGCGTGCGGAATTCTTTGCGTGATACGGGAAAATCTGTCCCGTTCATAAATTTATGCCTTTACTACGATGTTTACGATCTTGCCCGGAACATAGATCTCTTTTACGATGGTTCCGGTCAGCTTATCGCCCAATGCTTCCTTACCGGCTGCAATGGCGCTGTCCTTATCGGCATTCTTGTCGATGGTGATCGTTGCCTTTACCTTGCCGTTGATCTGTACCGCGATCTCCACCTCGGACTCGTGCATCTTGGAAGCATCCGCTACCGGCCACTTCGCATTGAACACGCTGTCGTTGTGGCCCAGTTCCTGCCACAGTTCTTCCGCAATGTGCGGTGCAAACGGTGCCAGCAGGATAACGGCATCTTCCAGTGTCTGCTTGTCCACGCCGCCGTTCTTGGTCAGATCTACCAGCTTGTTATTGTACTCCATAAAGCCGGAGATTACGGTATTTAAGCTGAATGCATTCAGTCTGTGATCGATATCGTAGATCATCTTATTGCGGATACGCTCCAGTTCCGGAGTTGCCGCCACATTCTTGTCCTTGTTCTCCTGAACCATCGTCCAGAAACGAGCCAGGAAACGATATACGCCGTCGATACCTCTCGGATCCCATTCGCTGTCCAACTCAGGCGGTCCTACGAAGAGTTCGTACATACGCAGGGAATCGCAGCCGTAGTCCATTACCAGTTCATCCGGGGATACCACGTTACCCTGGGACTTACTCATCTTCACCGGCTTGTCGCCCCACTTCTCGGTATCCGCTGCCTTCTTCAGGATCATACCCTGGTTGAACAGACGGGTGAACGGCTCATCAAAGTCTACCACACCGATGTCCTTTAAGAATTTGGTGTAGAAACGGGAATACAGCAAGTGCAGTACGGCATGCTCCACACCGCCGACATACATATCTACCGGCAGGTATTTGTCTGCCTTCTCACGGCTTACCAATGCATCGTCGTTGTGATTGTCCACATAACGCAGGAAGTACCAGGAAGAACCTGCCCACTGCGGCATGGTGTTGGTCTCTCTCTTGGCCGGCTTACCGCACTTCGGACATGTGGTGTTTACCCAGCTGTCGATGGCTGCCAGCGGAGATTCGCCGGTGCCGGTCGGCTCGTACTTCTCTACATCCGGAAGCAACAGCGGCAGTTCCTCTTCGGGTACGGGAACGCATCCGCAATCCGGGCAGTGCACGATGGGGATCGGCTCGCCCCAGTAACGCTGACGGGAGAATACCCAGTCACGCAGTTTATAGTTGGTGGTCTTTTTACCAAAGCCCATCTTTTCGATCATCGCCGGTGCTTCCTTCTTCAGCACTGCGGATTCCTGACCGTTCCAGTCGCCGGAATTGATCATGGTACCGCTGGCTTCGGTGTAAGCCTCCTCCATGTTCTCGATCTCTTTGCCGTCTTTTGCAATAACCTGGATGATCGGCAGATCAAACTTCTTCGCAAAGGCAAAGTCACGGTCATCGTGTGCCGGAACGCACATGATCGCACCGGTACCGTAATCGGCCAATACATAATCGGACAGCCAGATGGGTACCTTTGCACCGTTCAGCGGATTGATCGCATAAGATCCGGTAAATACGCCGGTCTTTTCCTTATCCTGCATACGATCCACGTTGGATTTGGTGGATGCCTTGTAGATATAGTCGTCTACGGCTGCCTTGGTCTCGGCGGTTGCCAGACCGGCTGCCAGCTTATGCTCCGGAGCCAGTACCATAAAAGTAGCACCGTACAGGGTGTCCGGACGGGTGGTATAAACGGTGATCTCGTCATCACGGCCTTCGATCTTGAAGTTGACCTCGGCACCGTAGGAACGGCCGATCCACTCGGTCTGCATCTTCTTAACCTTCTCCGGCCACTCCAGTTTGTCCAGATCATCCAACAGACGATCTGCATAAGCGGTGATCTTGAGCATCCACTGCTTTAAGTTCTTCTTGGTTACTTCGGTGTGGCAGCGCTCGCACTTGCCGTCCACAACCTCTTCGTTTGCCAGACCGGTCTTACAGGAAGGACACCAGTTGATGGGCATTTCTTTCTCATAAGCCAGGCCTTTCTTGAACATCTGCACAAAGATCCACTGAGTCCATTTGTAGAACTTCGGATCCGTGGTATTTACTTCACGATCCCAATCGTAAACTGCAGCGATCTGTCCCAGCTGACGCTTGATGTTTGCCACGTTCTGTGCCGTGGAAACCGACGGATGCACACCGTTCTTGATCGCATAGTTTTCTGCCGGCAGACCGAATGCATCCCAGCCCATCGGATGGATCAGATAATAGCCGTTCAGCATCTTGTAGCGGCTCCAAACATCCGAGATCACGTAGCCTCTCCAGTGACCTACATGCAAGCCGGAACCTGACGGATACGGGAACATATCCAGGCAATAATACTTCGGCTTCTTTCCGTCATCCACATTTACCGGATGCTCATTCCAGTATTTTGTCCATTTTTCTTCGATTTCACGATGATTGTACGGTACTGCCATTGTGTTTCTCTTTTACCTCACTTGTATAGTTTTGTTATATTGCTTTTCATTTCAACTGCCCGGGACCGAAAAACGGGCCTGGGCAGCTGTAAAAATACGCTCTTTTCTCAACGATATCCGCGCTTCGTTTTACTTATCCTCTCTGGAGATCTCCAGCGGTGTGCGGTATCTTTCACGCAGATAATTGCCGGATGCGGAATCGGAACCTTCCTTCAGCACGTTATCGCCGTCGGTCAGCTCTACGGCCCAATAATGAACGCCGTTTGCTACTCTGTGGCCGACACCGATCTGACGCCATCCGCCGTACAGCAGGACATTCTTAACATCCGCATTTGCCTTGGTCCACTCGTCCATGATCTCGGATACATTACCGTTACCGGAACGATACAGAAGCTCACGATAATAATGACGCGGGCAATTCTTGTCATCCAGTACGCTGTCGCCGTTACGATCGTCCGGACGGATACGGTCGTACTTGTAAGTCAGCTCATCCGCACGGATCTGCGCCGCATCAATGATCGCCGTGCTGTTGTCAAGCGCTACCGCATGATTGTTGGTACGGTAGGTGTTGATCGCTGCCTGCAGTTCCCAGCGCAGGTGATCGTCCATATTCTTGGTATCCGACATATCAGAACCGCTGTTTGCAGCAGTCGTTGTCTTCGGAGCTGCCGGTGCAGCAGCAACTGCCGTACGGCCCTCTGCCTTACCAACGGTCATATAATGTACATAATAGGATGTGATATCATTCCCGAATGCCGCCTGCAGATCCGGGTACTTGCTCATATATACTTTGACATCGAAATCCGCGCTTCCCTGACGACCTTCCGCGATACCGAAGTTTACGAAATGGTTCAGCATCAAAGTCTCATCGCCGCCGCAGGCCGCTGCCACATCCGGATATTTGCTTGCATAGAAGTCCGCATTAAAGATCAATGCGAATTCGGCCGGAACCGCTGCCTCTGCGGAAATCGGCTGCACACCGCCAAACAAAGTCCCTGCAACCAGCAGAGCTGCTACCGGACGAGCTACAATTTTCTGAAACATCTTGTTTTTCATTGCTCCTAACCCTCCTATACTTACCCGATAAAATCGAATTATTGTAAACTAATTTATTATAATGATCGTTGCCCTTTATTGTCAAGTAGGAGTAACTATCCTGCCCTTTTCTCCCAATCCGGGAAACGATGGCTTGCGATCACTGCCGGCCGATCGAAATGTCCGAGATCACCACATTTTCATTGGTGACATTCACCGGCCGGAATTCCACATGATAGGTATTTTCCGGAACCGTTACCGTGATCACCATATGATCGCTTTCCATAAGCGAAACCTCCGAAGGAACCAGCGCCTCTCCGAAGCCCGCGGTCACATCATAGTTTAACCGCTCCAGTCCCTGCCCTTTTACATCGATCGCATAGGTCCCGGCGTAAAAGGTCATATTCGGTCCGGTGGCATATGCCCCGATGGGCATAATCCACGCTCCGTTTTCCGCAGTGCCTCCGGTCAGCCATGCACCGTCGTTCAGATCGTAATGAAAATCACTGAGTGAAGCGAGCATCGCCTGATAATCCGCAAATCCGTATGCCACATACTCCGCATTCCGTGCCGCTTCGTCTTCTGCACTCAGGTATCGTACCAGCGGACATTCGGTTTCTTCCTGCGTGCTTAACAGGATAAAGACCTTTCCATCCGGTTTCTTTGTCTCATGGGATACCGGCTGCAGCCAGACATACAACTCTTCCACGTCGATCTTTTCGGACACATAATCGTCCCAGTTAAACATTTCAAACTGCCCCTCCGACAGTTCCGTCATAATGTTTCCGTTCCAATACGACGCATACCCGCTCTGATAACCCTGTGCCACCAGCTGATCCGCAACCGCCTTTAATGCGGAGGCATCGTCTCTCTTCAACAATCCGGGATACCGGCAAAGGCCGCCTGCAAACACTGCCGCAATCCCGGCTGCCGGGATCAGATAAGTCCAGACCGTTTTCTGCCAATTCTTTGCATCTTCTGTCCGGGTTTGTGCACAATGCTTTAATGCAAACCCCGCCAGCGGTGCCGCAAAGACGATATACGGCAGTACATAGCGGTCTTCATAAAACATATTGGTGAACAGATACAGCATAAAATGCAGCAGCACCATGGCCGGAAAAGTCATGGCAAGGAAGTGCTCTTCCGCCGTGCTTTTGTCCTTTCGGGACAGATACGATACAAAATACAGCGCAATAGATCCCAGGATCACAAACGCCGCCGTGCTCTTTACCAGTCCCCCGGAAAACAGATCCCCTTCGGTAAAGCCGTACTCATGGAAAAATCCCATGATCAGGGATCCTGCTTTTTCAAACGAAAATCCCGTAATTTCCAGATCACTCCATGTATTAAAGCGATAATTTTCATGTAACACCTTGGTATTAATGACATAGCCGATGCCGCCGCCCAAAAAGGCGATCAGCACTCCGATCCATTTGGTCTTCTTATCCGCAACATTCCGCAGAATAAACACCAAAAGAAGCGGCAGATAACAGATCATGATCTGTCTGGGACCGCCCAGCCCGGCCGCTATGGAAAGCGCAAACAGGATTCCGAAGAGGATGCCTTTCTTCTTGTTTTCTTTGGTATGATCGATCTGCAGGATCAGCGCGATGGTCGTAAACGAGATCGCCACATGCGGGATGTAATAGAGACCGTAGAGGATAATATAGGCATAATCCTGTGAAAACGGCAGAAATAACAGTGCCGCGGTGATGGGAAAATACTTTTTGATCCCCGCCTGCACACACAGATAATAATAGCTCGCACCATAGAGTCCCAAAAGCACCACGCCCGAGATCAGACGGGATGCCTTAAAACTGCCGGTCAATGCCAAAAACAGCGAAAAAAAGATCTGATTGTTCAGAACACGAATTTCGGTGGAATATTTCCAGTTGGGTGTAATGATGCGGTGTTCCTTCGCCAGCAGATCGGACAATACCATCTCACTGGACATATCCGCATCCAGCAGTTTTTCCGCCCGCAGCAGATAGAATACGATCCACCCCAGCGCAACCACACCAAAAACACACCATTGAAGAACGGTTGCCAAATCCGGTTTCTTTTTTTCGTTACTGGTCTGATTGCTCATCTTTTTCTGCTTTTCCGGGTAATATCGTCGCTTTGATCTGGTATCTGGGCCGCCGTTTTGTTTCGGAATAGATCTTTCCGATATAGGTTCCCAAAACACCCATAGAGATCATCAGAATACCGCCCACCATCCAGATGGAGATCACCGTGGTGGTATAACCGGGCTGGTTAGCCCCCAGGAAATAGGTGATCACACTGTGCAGGATCATGCCGAGCGAGAAGATAAACATCAGCACACCGATGGATCCGATCAGTTTGAGCGGCCGGTCGCTGAAGGATGTGATGCCGTCCATTGCCAGGGTCAGCATCTTGGAAAAAGTATATTTCGAGCTGCCTTTCTGCCGCTCCCGCACATCAAAATAGACCGTATCCGAAGGATAGCCCATATACGGGATCAGGCCGCGCAAAAACAGATTGCTCTCGCCGTATTCCGAAAGAGAGCGCACCGCACCGGAAGACATCAGGCGATAATCTGCGGAATTGGATTTGATATCCGCTCCCAAAATGTGCATCAGACCGTAAAAAGCATTCGCGGTCATCTTCTTAAAGAATCCGTCACTGCTGCGGTCGTTGCGCACACCATAGACCACTTCAAAGCCTTTTTGATATGATTCCAAAAAAGCATCCATGGCTTCGATATCCTGCTGCAGATCCGCATCGATGGTGATCACGCAGTCACAAAACTCCGCCGCAGCCTGCATACCGGCCAGCAGCGCGTTTTGGTGTCCGACATTCTTCACCAGATCGACCATATAAAAATGGGGATTTTTATGACAGATCTGATTAAGATACGCCGCCGTCCCGTCCTTGGAACCGTCGTTGGAAAACAGCACAAAACTCTTTTCCGAGACTGCGCCTTTCTGTATCAGATCCTTTAATTTTTTCTCCAGCGCTTCGGCAGAATCCGGCAGCGCTTCCTCTTCGTTATAGCAGGGAACCACAATTCCCAGAATCGGTTTCTTCTTCGTTTCCATAACAGCCATCATATCAAATCTGTGTCAAAATGACAAGTTTCCGCGACTCATTCCGCCATCAATTGCCGGTCGGACCGATAAAGCGTATAATGTGCCGTCTCAAAAACTTTTTCCATCGCTGCGCCCCGCTCGTTTGCAATCTCCAGGGCGTTTTGATCCGCTTCCGTTAAAAGAATGAGCGCCGAGGCATTATCCTCCTCCGAATAGATCCCCAGCGGATTGACATAGGGCAGCACCTGATAGGTCTCAAAATACCAGCCTCCCGGCGTGATCCGTCCGTCCGCCGTCATTGCAATGCCCAGCACATAGGACCAGTCGCCGTAGAGATATTGTTCCCCATGCGCTTCCATATAAGCCACCACTTCCTGCTCTTCCGTTGTCTCATGGAACAGGGCTTCCCGGACACTCGGCGCGTAGGAGAATACATAATTGGCGATCAGGAATACCGTGATCCCCAAAGATACCGCTTTTCGTTGTTTTCCGGCCTTTTCCCACAGGCAATACAGTGCCAGCGAAAACAGCGGATACCATGTGAAATAATAGATCGGACGAACCACGATATTGAAAAGACATCCCGGCAGCAGTACACCCAGGATCCCGATCAGAAACAGCGTCATCACGATCGCGGGCGGCTCTGCAAAGCGTGCCTTCAGGCCTTCTTTGAATGCCATCGCCACCACAACCAGAGCAAGGATCGCCAGCAGACACAGTATCACCGATGCCACGCCATGCTTTGTGATCTGCGACGGATCCAGCCCCATGGTTCCGAGCAGCGAGGTCAGAGATGTCTTGATCCCCTGCAGGGTCGTTTCCGCATCTCTGGAGGAGGTGTTCCCATAGACATTGTGATGCGCCGGTTTGATCACAGCTTTGATAAAGACAAAACCGGCTGCATTGGAGACCGCATAGCCCAGGCATTTGCAGCCGCGAAGGATCTCCTTTTTCTCCAACTTTTTATTTTTTCGAAACGCCAAAAACTGGCGCAGTGTTTCCACACAACCAAGGGGTAATACCATGACCGCCGTCTGCCGCAGACTCTGCATACCGGTGGCAAAACAAAGCACCAAAGCCAGTGCATACATTGCCGTATGGTACTTCCGATCCGAAATATCCCGCACGTAGCAGCCGTATACAAGAAACATCGTCAGCAGATAGCTCGCATAATAGGCCGTGCACAAAAAGAAGATCTGCCCCTGTTGGGTATGCACGATATCATAGCCGATCATACCGCCGAGCAGCAAAAGCAACGACAGTAACACCGCCGTCAGATCATTTTCTTTGCGAAGGGGTTTCAGCATCCAAAGCCATGCTCCGCAGATCAACACGGTCAAAAAAGTCACCGCCAGCGCCATGGACAGGCACAGTTTGCCGGTGATGCCATAAAACAAAGCCGTCCATACCGGCGATGCGATGGTAAAATACTGGTTTCCGAAGACCCATCCCTGCGGAAACAGTTTCTTCTGCTCCCACATCAGTTTGGCGGGATACAGATCCACAAACATATCGGAATCATTGAATACGGGAAATAAGCGAAAATTGATGATAAGAAACGTAAACATAAACAGGATGCAGCCAAAGGCTGCACCTGCTATGTATAACACTTTGGAATTCTTTGTATTTAAGGTCATTCTTCCTTGTTATTCTCAGCAACTGCCTCTGCTCTGGCAGCCACTTCCTTCTCCTGCACATCTGACGGAGTCTGCTCGTAGCGAACAAACTGATAGGAGTAATCTCCGCGTCCGCCCGTCATCGAACGCAGATCCGTGCAATAGCCGTACAGACACGACATCGGGATCTCGGCTTCCACCACCTGCTTGCCGTTTCCGATGGGGTTCATACCCAGCACACGGCCGCGGCGCTTATTCAGATCGCCCATTACGTCACCGGTGTACTTATCCGGCACGGTCACCTTGAGGGTTGCGATCGGCTCCAACAGTACCGGCTGTGCTTCCATAAAGCCCTTCTTGAACGCCTGGATGGTTGCCATCTTGAATGCCATTTCCGAAGAGTCTACCGGATGATAGGAACCGTCATAGAGAATGCCCTTGACACCAACTACCGGATAGGCTGCCAGAGGTCCGCGCAGTACGGATTCCTGCATACCTTTTTCCACGGCCGGGAAGTAGTTCTTCGGTACGGCACCGCCGACCACTTCCTGTTCGAACTCGTAGGACTTCTCCAGATCGCCGCTTGGCTCAAAACGCATTTTAACATGACCATACTGTCCATGTCCACCGGACTGTTTCTTATATTTGTATTCCACATCCGATTTCTTGCGGATCGTCTCTTTGTAAGCGATCTTCGGCTTCACCAGCTCGACTTCCACCTTGTATTCGTCTTTCAGGCGGGATGCGATCACTTCCAGATGCTGCTCGCCCATACCGTACAGCAGAGTCTGGCGGTTCTCACCGTCGTTGACCACCTTCAGCGTCAGGTCTTCGTGGGACATCTTCTGCAGGGACTGTGCCAGCTTATCGATATCCGCTTTGTTCTTCGGCTTATACCGCATATAGGTATACGGTGTCGGCAGTTCGGTCTTGCCGTATTCGATGATGTTTGCCTTGGTGGACAGGGTGTTTCCGGTGCGTGCTGCGGTCAGTTTTGCGATCGCGCCGATATCACCGGCATGCAGCTCCTTGATCTCGCTGGCCTTGCCACCTGTCATAATATACAACTTGCTGACCTTTTCTTCAATATCCTTGTCTTTGTTGTAGATCATATCGTCAGCCTTGAGTACACCGCTCATCACTTTGATCAGCGAATACTTGCCGATGAACGGATCCACGATGGTCTTCCAGATATACGCACTCTTTGCTTTGGAGAAATCGTAATCCGCCTGGAAGATCTCGTTGTTCTTCAGGGAAATACCTGCCACCTTCTTGTTGAGCGGTGACGGCATCAGTTTTACGATATCATCCATCAGCGCGTAAGTACCCTGGCACAGGATGTTGGATCCCATAGAGATCGGGAAGATATCGCAGGTGTTCACGCTGATACGCAACGCCGCACGGATCTCGTCTTCGGAGAAAGTCTCACCGTTGAAGTAACGGTCCATCATATCTTCACTGGTCTCGGCAACCGCTTCCATCAGGGAGTCTTTGTACATCTCCAGATACTCTTTACTGTAATCCGGCATTTCCATATCTACGACTTCCTTGCCCTGCCACTTCTGCGCCTTCTGGCTGATGATGTTGATATAGCCGACGAACTTTTCGTTCTCACGGATCGGGAAATGCAGCGGCGCGATCTTCTTACCGTATTTGTCGGTCAGGGAATCCACCACATTCTTAAAGGATGCATTGTCCACATCCATATCCGTTACATAGAACATTCTCGGCAATTTATACTTTTCGCACAGATCCCAAGCGCGTTCCGTACCGACTTCCACGCCGGCCTTACCGGAAACCACGATGATCGCTGCATCTGCCGCCGATGCCGCCTCTTCCGCTTCGCCGACAAAGTCGAACATACCCGGAGTATCCAATATATTGATCTTTGCACCTTCCCATTCCATCGGGACTACGGAAGTGGAAATGGAAATCAGGCGTTTCTGTTCCTCTTTTCCGTAATCGGAAATCGTATTCTTATCTTCGGTCTTTCCCATACGGGAAGTAAGGCCTGCGAGATAAGCCATCGATTCTGCCAGTGCCGTCTTACCTGCACCGCTGTGCCCCAAGAGTACCACATTTCTGATCTTGTCTGTTGTGTAGACGTTCATACTGTAACCTCCGAATTATTTTTTATTAAATGTTCGGCCCTTTTTTCCTTATCCGTTTGTGTAATATGAACAAGTCCCAAAAAGAAAAAGAACCACATTTGTTTGTATTTTAACAAAATAAAGTGGTTCTTACAAGCATTTATTTATGTATTTTCACTAAATATACCATTGGAACAAGGTCAAAAACTTTCTTTTCTTCCTTTTCAATCGTCCCAGATGCAATAAAACAAGGGCATTATAATGCGCGATGCATCGTTCCGCATCGCTTTCCGTCGCCCCTTCGTCTTCGAAAACGGTCACTTTCATCTCGCCTTCAAACAAAGACTTCGAATCAAAACTTTCCCTCCGAAAATATTCCGCTTCCATCCGGTTTCAGATCTCTGATCATTCCCATTTTTTATTCCTTTCTGCAATTTATATTTATGCCATTATACCATAAAGCGATCCTTGCGGTCGGTTCTTAATGACAACTTTTTCGTTCTTGCTAAATATACCTTGCCATGTTAAGATTGCATTTATGAAAACATATGACTTTAAATCCTATTTATTCTTGGGCTTTGGCCTGATCGGCGGTTCCATTGCCAAGGGAATCCGCTCCGCACAGCCGGATGCCCGCATCATTGCCTATACCAGACATAAGGATAAACTCGAGCCGGCGATCGCAGACGGTACGTTAAATAAGATCGCAGACAGCCTCACTTCGGATCTTGCGGATGCGGATGTGATCCTTTTGTGTGCCCCCACCGGAACCAATCTGGAGAATCTGCGCACCATCGCACCATTGGTCTCGAAAAATACGCTGATCACCGATGTTGGTTCCGTAAAGCATGACATTCAGGAATGCGCAGACGCTCTGGGCTTATCCGCGCAATTTCTCGGCGGTCATCCTATGACCGGTCGCGAGACCACCGGCTATGTAAGCGCCGATGCTATGATCCTGGAAAACGCATACTATATTCTGACACCTTCCAAGGAGACGAGACCGGAATATACCGAGCAGTTTACCGCTTTGGTCGGTGACCTGCGTGCATTGCCGCTGCTTTCCGATCCCATCTATCATGATTATGCGACCGCAGCCATCAGCCATGTACCGCATCTGATCGCTGCAGCATTGGTGGATCTGGTCAAGACCGAGGACAATGACGATCAGTTTATGAAAACCATTGCTGCCGGCGGTTTTAAGGACATCACCAGGATCGCTTCTTCCGATCCTTCCATGTGGGAGAATATCTGCCGCAGCAATACCGAAAATATCAGCCTGTTGTTGGGACGCTATATCGAGAAACTGAGCACGATTCAGAACACATTAAACGATGCCGCTTTTCCGCAGATCAACGATCTGTTCCGTGAATCCGGCGCTTACCGCAACTCTATGAGTGACCGCAGAACTTCCGGTATCGCCAAAGAATACCGCCTGTTTGTGGACATCCCGGATGAAGCCGGTGAGATCGCCATGGTGGCTACTCTTTTGGCAACCAAATCCATCAACATCAAGAACATCGGTATCGTGCACAACCGGGAGCAGGCCGAGGGTGCTTTGTGCATTCTCTTTGATACCGAAGATGATATGAACGCCGCGATCCCGGTACTGAAGAAACATGATTATCGTGTGATCCTGTGAGTGAAGCCTATCCTGGAATGTTAGTACCCGATATGACACCTCTGGAAGCAATGAAAGCCTTGATCAACAGCGAACGCTACGAAGCAATTCGAATCAGCGCATAACAAGTGAAAAGGCAGTTCTTCCGTTGTACGAATAACCGAAGAACTGCCCGTTTTTCTATTCCTGACATAATCAGTACAAATTTCACACCTTCTGCCCTGTAGACCTCATATGTTGATTCCACAAGCCATAATACTCACCTAAGCGTATCACGATCCGGTTTTCGTTCTGCGAATGGGTGCTTCCGGTCCGTCCAGCTTTTCGGTTTTCTTTTCCGCCTGCAGACTGCGGCGCTCCTGCATCCTCTGATGCGCATCCTCTCTGTAGGCGTTGTTCTGTCCACCGGCCAGTTCGTTCATATTGATCCTGCGGCGCTGCTCAGGCTGAGCCTGCTGCGGTGCATTCTGCTGCTGCACTACATTTTCCTGCTGCGGTACATTCGCGTTCTGTACAGGGGCATTCTCCTGCTGCACGGGTGCGTTCACATTCTGTACCGGAACCTGTTCATTCTGTACCTGTCTCTGTGCCTGCTTCTGCTTGTACAGTTCCAGATTGTTTTCGGCGCGTGTCATCTGAACCGATATTTTTTCATGCTGCGTCAGATCTGTAGTAGAGATTCCCCCAAGATTATCACTCGCATCCTGCGCCATCTCGATCAGATCATTTGCCATCTGATACCGTGCCTTTCCCTTGCTCCGGATATTTGCCAGCAATTGACCATTGATCTTATCCTTATATGCATTTGCAGCATCCTTCAGCTCTATCATCGCCTGCTCGATCTGGTTGGGTGTATTTTCCGAAGACAATTGTGTAACCTTCTCCAGCGCATCAAACATCGCCTTGTATTCGTCAGAGCCGCTCCGTCCACCGTAGTCCTTACCCTTCATCTGCTCCAGCTTCTGTGCCGCCGCCACACGCATATCCTGCATACTGTTATAGTATTCCCACGTATGATCCAGGCTCTTCTGAATACGTTTTCCTGCCGCAGCAGGGTCGGTCGTTTCCGGGATCTGGAGGTATTTCCACTTCATACCGAATTCGCTCATATTCGGTGTGAGTCCGTTCTGTCCGACACTCAGCAGATGCTCTCTCTCTGCAGCATTTTTCCCGATCTTACCATTTTTGATAAAGTCCTGCGTCTGTTTTATAAGATCAAAGTTAAAAAGAGTCATCCCGCTTTCATGCTCCGGCGATTTACCATTCAGGATATTCTTTAACGTAAGCGTTGCCTGAGAACGCCTGTCTGCTTCGGAACCGGTGAGGATCTGCGTAGCTATGTTCTTGCTCGCACGATGATCCGTTTTTATATCGGCATACTCCGGATCCACCGTTGCCTCACCGTTGCGGATACGCTTGGCCATATTTTCCGCTTCCTGCGCATAATTTATGCATTCCTTAAAGTTAAGTGCATTGACCGCTTCGGCGGTTTTACGGAAGAAATCGATCTTATCCTTATCCTCCGGATCCGTAATGTTAAATGCCTGATCATTGTAGTTGCTGTACGCCTGACTGAACTGAAGTTCTTCCTGTGTCCTGGGACGCTTGTTTGTTTCCACGTCATCCGTAATATCCTGGTCCATCATCTGTACCGTTACAAGACCTTGCGCATATTTCGAATAATCACCGGTACGTCTCGCTTCCGCCTCCAGTTTTCCAAGGTATGCAGCCGGATCATGCCGGATACTGTAATTCAAATTATTCTCTGCCAGCATCTCAGCCGCTGCTTCTTTCTGAGCCCGTGCCCGTTCCCTTGTCTCCTCCGAAGCCCTGTTTGCAATCGCATCGTAGGTTTTGTTCAATTCCTCCTGCATCTTCTTGTATTCCGGCTTGTCGGCATCCTCGGGATGTGCGGTGAGCACTTCCAGATACAGCTCAGCAGCAGCCTGACGCACACGGTTGTCCTTTGCAAACCATACACTTCCGGCAAACTGACCATACTGATCGCTGCGTTTGACGATACGTTCCGTCCGGTCCATAATGCCTGCATAGTCCACAGGCTTACGGTTTATATGTTCTGCGGTATTAAATCCCTCTCCGATCTTGCGTCCAAACAGATCTTTTTCCGGTTCATCGGCAAAAATGGCATTCAGATTTCTTTCTTCATCACTTGCCAGCATGAGATTTTTCAAGGTCTGCGTCATCTGATGGTTTCCTGCCGGATTATCCTTGCGGTTGATAAAATATCCGAACTTGTGCGACTGCTCCGCCAGGATCGCCTTGCCAAGCACATCATTTGCCGTAGCATGGGCAACGACATTGTTCCTTTCTTTCAATAAAGGATCCGCCTCCAGATTGTTTGCCGTATTGATCTGTCTGGCAAACAGTATCTCCGGAACAGCAGTACGCACCTTATCTCCGATTTCTTCATACTCGCCCACCTGTGCCAGCAGATCCAGTGAATCCTCAAGTTTCAGTCCCTTGGTCACTTCCTTGAAGCTGACCGGCTTAAGCTTGGCTTCTGCGTTCTTCAAAAGCACTCCTGCGGGATTTGCAAGATATTCCTCCGGATCAAGACCGCTCGTCTTGCACTGGATAAAGGTCTGGAATACGGCATTTACCTGGGCTGCGGTCTTCATATCGCCGGCAAATTCAAAAGGGATGCCTGTGTTTCGTATGCTGTCCATATTTCCGGGGAAGAGACCGGGGGTCTGGTCAAAATGCTCTTTCGCGATCTTAAAGAGCTCATCATAATCGCTTAAGGTCTTTTCATATACGATCTGCGAGCTCATGATCTTGCTGGGGTCTCCCTCTTCCATCGCAGCCTTAAGGTTCTTCCGGTCTTCAACAAGCTTGTTAAAGGAATAGATCTTAGCCCCGTCTTCACCGTTTGCCGCGTAGTCATATGCATGGAGGCCCATTTCATCCATTTTCGCAAAGATCTTACGATATCCTTCTTTTGTCTTGTCGCTAAGCTGAATACCATTATTTATGACCTCTTCAAACGTGGCTTCCTTTCCCTCTCCAAATTTAATGATCCCGGTATCATCATCCTGCACAACAATACTATCGTATTTTCCGTTTTCAAACTGCGGACGAAGTACATTCTTTGTATGCTGGTCAGCAAGATTCTCCATATGCTGGATATCTTTATCAACACTGAGAAGATCTACGCGCACATCTTCCTTAACCTGGGTCAGATGCTTTGCGGCAAAGTCCAGGGAGTGCTCATACTGTGCCTTCATATCGGCATTGCCTGCTATATCCGCGGGGATCGCTGCCTTTAATTCATCAGCTCTTCCCTGATACGGGTAAGTTACCTTTTCCTCCTGAGGCAGTTCCTGCGCATCCCGGTAGGAAGCCATAGCATCCGTTACTGCCTTCTTCTGCTCAGCCGTCATACGCTTTTCCAGCGCCTCCGCAAAATCGCCGAGCTTATCATCTTCCGGCAGTTCCTTTTTACCGGTCATTTTTCCCATAACGGCATAATATGCCTGATCCCACTGCTCATCGGAGACCGGTGCATCTTTAATAGCATTTTTTACCACTTCCAGCTTCCTTTTTTCTGCGCGCTTCCTGCTTTCATATGCAAGATACTCTCCGGGCTGCGATATCGCATCCGGAACCGGAGCTTCATCCATTTCTTTTTTGGCAGCCGCCTGCAGGCGCACACGTTCCGTGATCTCTCCCGCTTCGCCGATCACGCCTCTGTTCGCTTCCAGCGCCCGCTCTTCTGCGAGCACCCTGCTGCTTTCCTTCACGCCGCCCAAAAGCACCTCCGTGCCTTTTGCAAAATCCATCTGCTCTCCGATGGTATGTATCTTAAGATTAACTGCCTCATCCTTCGAGGGCGTATACGGAGGCAATCCGAACGTCTGCAGTATGGTATCCGCAAAAAGCCTGCAGGTCCTGCCGTTCCCGTCTTTAAAGGAATGCTCGGAAAGCGTCATCTGATATGCAAAGGAAGCCAGCTCTACTGCCATGGATTTCTTTAACGCCGGATCCTGCGTATTCTTGATCTCATTCATACCATCGGCGATGCTCTGCATGGTCTTAAATACTGCCTCCGGAACCATCGATGCGCCAACACCCTTTATCTGTCCAGCAGTGACTCCCTCACCGCGGAGTTTCCCGCCGGCCGGATCCCCCGGACGCATCGCCTTATTGATCTCGGAATATGCTTTATATACATCACCGAAACTCACCTTATTCTTCTCACGCAGTTCGGAGGAATGCATTCTTGCCACTTCAGCGCCGACATTCAGTCCATAGGTACCGTTTTCATAAGCTTCAAGCTGTGACTGCAGTACTTCTCTTTGCCGGTCATTTTCTTCCCCTTCCGGCAGCGCCGCAAGATCTTCCCGAAGTTTCTGCGGATCCCTGGAAAGCGTGGTGGAATTGGCAGTTCTGCCCTGATAGAGTCCCTTTACACGGTCCTTATCCGGATCATAGGATACAATATCCTCGATTTCCTCCAGCTTCTGTCCCGAAAAATGGAACGCCGAGGCTGTCCTCTCATAGGCTTCTGCCGTATCTTTTTCCTCGAGATCGGCGCCAATCCCCTTAAGCAGGTTTTCTTCACCCCACCCGTCTACTACAAGTCTGGGAAAATCAACCATTTCATCGGACTCCAGATTAACCACATCGATGGCATCCTTTCCCAGGTCGCTGAATAATTTGTGCATGAAATCCGTAACGGAGATCTCCTGTGCTCCGTTTATCGCCTCTTTAAGCCGCATCGGCAGATACGCCAGTCCCTCCTCATAGACATTTATGATAGGGTCATAAAAACCCGGATCTTCCGCAGTATCACTGTCCCGGAAATGTTTCAGACGTTCAATATGTGACTCGATAGAGCCTGTGAGCATCTCCTCGAGTACCTGCAGGTCGTTTTCATTCAATTTTTCACCGTTTCCATTCAGTAACATTTTCTTTCTCCTTTCGCTTTACCTGTAGTGATCCGTTCAGACAGATCCACGCCTTAGCTTGATTTTTTCTGATTATACAAAGTCAGGTGCAACAAAAGTGCAAGTGCCGGAGGAAAAAACTTGCCCCACAGACTGACGGCATGCCCGTCATACCAAAAAAGGAGCCATCGGCTCCTTTTCATATCTGCACTCTTCATGCAGAAGGATTTATAAATTCGGTGCCAGGGAAATACCTGCACCTGCTGCATTCGGACCGGTATGGCAGGATACGCTGAGGGACAGGGGATCGTAGTACACCGTGCTGCCCGGAAATTCTGCCGCGATCTGTGCTTTCCACTTTTCCGCTTCCGCTTCGTCCAGGAAGGATCCCGCACATCCGATGTAAAGATCTTCTGCCTTGTACTGTGCAAACACGGTCTCGCGTTCTTTCTTCACGGCATCGATCACGCCCTGTCTGGCTTTTCCTAAACCGCGCACTTTCTGGTAGGTGTCAAATTTATCGCCGTGTGTCTGCAATACCGGCTTGATGCCCAGCAGATCGCCGATGGCTGCCGCTGCCGGGGTTACACGACCGGTGCGTTTGAAATACTGCAGGGTTTCTACGGTCAGATATACGCAGGATTTGTACGCATCTTCTTCCAGCTTCGCTTTGATCTCTGCAGCGCTTTTGCCTTCCTTTGCCAGACGAACCGCCTGCAATACCGACGCACGAAGTGTTACGGAGATTCGGTGGTTATCCGCCACCGCTACTCTGCCGTCGTAATCTTCTGCCAGCATAGCTGCCGACTGATAGGAACCCGACAAACCGCTGGACATAGGAATATAGATCACTTCGTCCGCACTGTCCAATACCAGTTCCCAGACATCCATAATGGAGCCCGGAGACGGCTGGGAGGAACTCACATTCCGATTTCCCATCAGTGCTTCGAAAAACTGTGCATGGGTGATATCTTCATTTTCAAAGTAAGTATGGTCGTCAATGATGATCGGCATCGGGATCACGTGGATCCCCAGTTCTCTGGCCTCATCTCCGAAAATACCGCTGTTGGAATCTGTTACTACGGCTGTCTTCATCGTTTCCGTTGTTCCCCTCATAGTCAAAATGTGTGTAATAGAACCATATTAGCACATTTACATAATATCCGCAAGATGAGCCCCCCCTCATCCGCCCTTTGGGCACCTTCCCCCGGAGGGGTAAGGCAAGGATACATATCCGATCAATAGCATCGCGTCTCCGAAGATAAAGAAACGCAATCATTGCTATCATATCAACAGCATTGCATCTCCGAAACTAAAGAAACGATAGCGTTCCTTCACCGCTTCCGCATAGGCCGCCAATACATGCTCGCGGCCGGCAAATGCCGATACCAGCATCAAAAGAGTGGATTCCGGCAGGTGGAAATTGGTCACCAGACCGTCCACGGCTTTAAACTCATAGCCCGGATAGATAAAGATATCCGTCTCCTTCTCGCCGGTATGCACGATGCCGTCCGCATCCGCAAAACTCTCCAGCGTTCGTACCGAAGTGGTTCCCACGCAGATGATACGGCCGCCCTCTGCTCTGGTCTCATTGATGGTTCGCGCCGTTTCTTCATCGATGCGGCAGCTTTCCGTATGCATATGATGATCCAGGATATTTTCTTCTTTCACCGGACGGAAGGTTCCCAGTCCGACATGCAGGGTCACAAAAGCGCTCTTGATGCCCTGCTCTTTTAAGGATGTCATCAGTTCCTTGGTAAAGTGTAAGCCCGCTGTGGGTGCTGCCGCGGATCCTTCATGCTTTGCATAGACCGTCTGGTAACGCTCCCGGTTCTCTCTGGGCAGTTTGTGTGTGATGTAAGGCGGCAGAGGCATTTCCCCAAGTGCATCCAGGACTTCTTCCCAGATGCCCTGATAATGAAACTGCACCAGTCGGTTACCGTCCTCCAGCACTTCCGTGATCACCGCGGATAAGGGTGCCGCATCGGCCTGATCTGCCGCTGCACCAAAGACTACCTCCGCACCGATGCGCAGTTTCTTGCCGGGTTTTACCAGGCATTCCCACACATCGTCTGCGTTACGCTTCAGCAGCAGGATCTCCACCGCCGCGCCGGTATCTTTTTTCAGTCCCAGCAGTCTCGCCGGGATCACGCGGGTATCATTAAAGACCAGGCAGTCCCCTTTTTTCAGGTAACTGCCCAGCTCATAAAAATGCTTATGTGTGACGCTGCCGCTCTGACGGTCCAGAACCATCAGTCTGGATGCGCTGCGATCCTCCAGCGGATCCTGCGCGATCAGCTCCTGCGGCAGGTCATAATAGTAATCGGATTTTGTCATCATGATCTCAGTTCGATCCCCATGCTCTCCAGGCCGTTCAAAATCTTCTTCATTGCTGCATTGACTTCATCATCGGCCAGTGTCTTTTCCATATCACGGAATACCAGCGCATATGCCAAAGACTTGTAGCCCGACTTGATCTGTCCGCCTTCGTAGATATCGAACAGTTTGAGGCTCTCCAGCTTCTTGCCGCCGCGCTGACGGATCATCTTTTCGATGTCGCCGGCCAGCACGCTCTTCGGTACTACCATAGAGATATCGCGGGTCACTGCCGGGAACTTCGCAATACCGCTGAACTTACGGTCAAAGGTCGTAAACGGTACGATCGCCGGGATATCCAGAACCGCTACATACGCTCTGGTCTTCATATCATAGTTTGCACAAACGGCCGGATGTACCTCACCCAGATAACCGATCACGGTACCGTTGTAAGAAACGGTCGCCTGACGTCCCGGATGCAGATAGTTTCTAACTGCCTTCGGATCGTATTCCGGCAGTTCCTTCATGCCGACACTCTCCAGGAATGCTTCGATCACACCCTTTAAGGTAAAGAAATCGCCATCGCCGTAGAAGCCCAGGGTCAGCATCTTGCGTTCATCCGGAAGCTCGGTCAGCGGCAGGCTCTTCGGCAGATATACATTTGCCAGTTCGTACAGACGCACATCCTTGTTACGACGATTGTAGTTGGTTGCAAGGCTCTGCAGCATACCGTTTAACGGCAATGTACGCATCACGGAGAAATCCTCGCCCAGCGGGTTGGAGATCGTGATGGCTGCTCTGGCCGGATCGTTCTTGTCCAGCAACAGTTTATCAAATACCTTCGGGCTTTCGAAGGAATAGGTCATACCCTGGGAGAAGCCGCAGTTTTCTGCCATATCCTGTGCCTTCTTTTCGATACGCATCTGATAGGACAGACCGCCTTCCATGCTCTCACCGCCCGGCAGGGTTACCGGGATCCTGTCATAGCCGTAGAAACGAGCCACTTCTTCCGCGATATCCGCCTGTCCCAGCAGATCCTGACGGAAGGACGGAATGTGCAGCATATTGGTATCCTTGTTATAGGTGATGCCAAGCGGTGCAAAATAGCCCAGCATTTCTTCCGCGCTGATATCGGTACCCAGCAGGTTGTTGTACTTCTCAGGCATAAACGGCAGTTCCACTTCGTCCTTGATCGGCTCGCAGACATCCACCACACCGCCGACTGCTTCACCGCAGCCCAGCTCTTCGATCAGCTGGCAGGCACGGTTGATGGCATCCAGTGCGTTCTTCGGATCCAGACCTTTTTCAAACTTACCGGAAGCATCGGTACGCAGACCGATACGCTTTGCGCTCTTACGGATGTTCGGTCCGTTGAAGGTTGCTGCCTCGAACAGCACCGTCTTTACATCATCGGTGATCTTGGAATTCTCACCGCCCATGATACCGGCAATACCGATCTCTTTTTCGGCATCGCAGATCATCAATACTTCGCTGTCCAGCGTACGAACCACGCCATCCAGTGTCTGGAACTGATCTCCGTCATTGGCACGACGAACGATGATCTTCTTTCCTGCGATGGTATCCAGATCAAACGCATGCATGGGCTGGCCGTATTCTTCCATCACGTAGTTGGTGATATCCACCAGGTTGTTGATCGGACGGATGCCGCTGGCTGCCAGTCTTCTCTGCATCCATTCCGGAGACGGACCGATCTTGATATTCTTACATACTCTTGCACAGTAACGGGAACACAGATCGGTATCCTTTACTTCCACGGAGATATAATCCGATGCCTTCTCTCCGTTGTCCTTAATATCTACTACCGGCGGTACGAAAGGCTTGCGGAAGGTTGCCGCTGCCTCTCTTGCGATCCCCAGGATGGAGTAGCAATCCACACGGTTGGAAGTGATCTCATATTCAAATACGGTATCGCGCAGGCCCAATGCTGCTACGGCATCATCGCCCGGCTTTACGCTGCCTTCCTTGAAGATATAGATACCGTACTCCGGTGCTTCCGGATAGAAGTTACGGTCACTGCCGAGCTCTTCGATAGAGCACATCATACCGTAGGAATCCACGCCGCGCAGTTTGCCGGCCTTAATCTCTACGCCGTCTTCCGGTAACGGACCGCCGTCATGTCCGCCTGCTACCTTACCGCCGTCCAGTACCACCGGTACCAGAGCGCCTACCGTCACATTCGGTGCACCGGTTACGATCTGTACGGTTTCGGTGCCTACATCCACCAGGCAGATGATCAGCTTGTCGGCATCCGGATGCTTCTCAATGGAAATGACCTTGCCGACTACGATCTTTTCCAGGTTCTTATCCAGTCTGGTAAATCCTTCTACTTTGGTTCCGGACAGTGTCATACGGTCGAAGTATTCCTGATCCGTGCACTCCAGTTCCGGTACATATGCTTTGATCCAAGATAATGCTGAATTCATTGTTTTCTATTCCTCCCTTAGAACTGATTCAGGAAACGATCATCGTTTTCATACAACAGACGCATATCGTCGATCTCATACTTGAGCAATGCGATACGCTCCAGGCCTACACCAAACGCAAATCCCACATACTCTTCCGGATCAATGCCGCGCATCTCCAATACATGCGGGTGTACCATACCGCAGCCCAGGATCTCGATCCAGCCGGATCCCTTGCAGAAACGGCAACCCTTACCGCCGCACTTAAAGCAGCTCACATCCATCTCGGCCGACGGCTCGGTGAACGGGAAGTGATGCGGGCGGAACTTGGTCTTGGTCTCCTCACCGAACAGCTCCTTTGCAAAACGATCCAGGGTACCCTTCAGATCCGAGAAGGTCACGTGCTTGTCGATCACCAGACCTTCGATCTGATGGAAGCACGGAGAATGGGTTGCATCCACTTCGTCGGAACGGAACACACGGCCCGGTGCGATCATACGGATCGGCAGGCGGCCTTTTTCCATCTCGTGGATCTGTACGGAAGAAGTCTGTGTACGCAGCAGGAAATCTCCGCTGATATAGAAAGTATCCTGCTCATCCTTTGCCGGATGATCTGCAGGGATATTCAATGCTTCAAAGTTGTAATAATCCTTTTCTACTTCCGGACCGCTGACCACTTCGTAGCCCAGTCCGATAAAGATACGCTCTACTTCTTCGAGTGCGATCGTATTGGGATGTCTGTGACCCATGCGCGGCTTCTTTGCCGGAAGGGTAACGTCAATGACTTCCTTCTTTAATTTTTCATTCAGTGCAGCGCTCTCCAGACGGTTCTTTGCTTCGTCCAGGACATCTTCAATGGCCGAACGGGTATCATTTACCATCTGGCCGAATTTCGGCTTTTCCTCTGCAGCCAGGTCCTTCATCGACTTAAGCAAGGAAGTCAGCTCACCTTTCTTTCCCAGGTAAGCCACCTTGATCTCATTTAAGCGCTCCGGATCGGTACTCTCCTGAATGCGCTTTAACGCTTCCTGTTTGATCTGTTCCAATTTCTCCTTCATGATCGTTCTATCCTTTCTAAAAATGGTTCTTTATGATGATCTTTATTAAAGTAACACACTGATCCGATTATGGTCCCGGAAATGCCATGCCCGCAGGCACCGGATCCGTTACCTTGGTCACATTGATGCCGCTCACATCAAAGGACAGGCGGCATTCTTCTACGGAAGGGTCCGAAACCATTTCATCCGTATATTCCATCAGCTTATCAATAAGCGGTCCGAAATCCGATCCCGCCAGATCCGCTTCCACATGCACCACGTGATCCGTATCGATGGAAATGTAGCGCACTTCATTCGTCTGCAATTCGCCGACCATCTCCGTCAGTTTACCCGTATCCACTCCGGAAAGCAAGCCCAGATAATCATTTCCGCTTTTGTGGTCGCGTTTGATCACGCAGTTTTGATTATTATACGTTACCGTATTGACATCGGTACTGCCCTGCTGCGCCATCTGCTCATAGGAAGCAAAGATCTCTTCCGTGATCGCCGCAAAATCCTTGTCTTCTTCGTAATAACTCCAGGGTCCGTCCGAAGTCCGTTCGTATCGATTGCCTTCTGCGGCGGAATAATAGCATTCCTTAAAGATACTGTCCTTTTGTCCCAGGAGCGTGGCTTCCGCATTTGCTTTATAGTACAATGCCGCCTGCTCCGGATCGTCTCCGTTATACGAAAGCGTAAAATCCACTTGTATCGGTAACGACATACGGAAACCGCCATACACAACGGCACTGAGTTTAACGGTTCCGGTACCGTTTACGGTAAAGGAATGCACTTCGTCGGAACCGCCTTTGAACCGCTGCATCACTTCTTTTGCAGTCGCATTCTCCGGATCCAGCAAGAGCACCATGCTGTAATACTGCTTTGCATCGGATTCGTTACCCGCAGCCAGTGCATCCGCCCCCAGTGTCAGGAAACCGTCAACTCGAAATGTACGGAATACTTCAAAATCCACCTTTTCCGCGTCCGCAGCCGCCAGGAAATTCAGTGCATGCTTTAGGTCTCCGGCATCCCGGATCTGTTCTGCTCTGGCAAGATAGGCTTTTCCCAGAGTTCCCCGGATCTCCGTAAATCCGGTATAATCATCGCCGATATTTTCCAGCAGTTCGATGGCGTCCTTCGGCTCTCCCTTTTCCATAAGCTGTTCGGCCCTGCCGTTTACCGCCACCGTAAGATCCGGTATAAAAGTTGCCCTTTGCCCGGTCACTTCACAGGCTTTTTTCAATAATGCGATGGCATTCTGATAGCGCTCGTCTTTGAAATAGATCTGCGTCAGTCCCAGATAGGCATCCACCTGCATCCCGTCCCGGTCGATCACCTTCCGGTACAGAGCCTCCGCTTTATCATACTGCTCTTTCTCCATGTCTTTGCCCGCCAGATACATACGGATCTTCACATAGGTATTGTTGTTGATAAAGCCGAAATAAACCGTCAGTCCGCTAAGGAGCACCAAAACGACCGCAGCAATGATTGCTATTTTCTTTATCTTTGCCATGCGCTCCTCCAAACCTGTATCCTATCGTTACGGCATCTCTTTGATCATTACATCCAATTTCTGATACGGGATCTCGATACCGTTCTCATCAAACACGCGCTTTAAATCTTCGGTAAAGCGCCATTTCACGTCAAAATAATCTTCACGTTTCACAAATGCCCTTACGCCGATGGTCACCTGGGAAGCATCCAGTGCATCCACATAAACCTGCACGCCCATATCCTTGAGCACTTTCTCTTCCTTCTCCATCAGCTCCATAGCCAGTTTCTTGGCTTTGGCTACATCCGCATCATAGGAGATTCCGAAATTCATGATCAGTCGCCGTTTGGGCGCCTTGTTCACATTGGTCAGCGATGTATTCGCCAGGGTACCGTTGGGCAGGATCACGACTTTTTCATCCAGCGTATGTAATTTGGTATAAAACAGGCCGATTTCGGTAACGAAACCTTCGTTATTCTTACTGTCTTCCTTGATGTAATCTCCCACCTTAAACGGTTTCAGAAGCAGCAACAGCACGCCACCGGTGATATTGGAAAGGCTGCCCTGTAATGCAAGTGCCACTGCCACACCGGCCGATCCGAGTACCGCAATAAGCGATGTGGTCTCGATACCGAACGCACCGGCGATCCAGATCACCAACAGTACATACAGCACCGCCTTCAGCAGGGAATCCGTAAACTGCTTCAGTCCCAGATCCGCATTGGCGCGATCCATGGATTTGCGTACGACTTTGCGGAGCAGTTTGATCAGCTTGCTTCCCAGCCAGAACAGCAACAGTGCACAAACGGCCTTGATGCCGAACTGCAGCAGTTTGGGAGGCAGATCCTTCATAAACTGCTGAAACGCATTTAAGTTTTCGGTTACTTCTTCCACACTGGTCCCGGCAGCTTCCAATATGGCACCGGCCGGTTCCGCCAGGTTTTCCGATACCGTCTCCAGAAAATTGCCGGAGACGCTTTCCCCGTTGTCCGAGGTATAGGCGATCAGTTTACCGCCCTGTAAAATATCCGGGATCATCATTTTGTCTTACTTCTTCGTTGTCTTCTTTTTCTTCAGTTCCGAGCCGCCTGCGATCGCCGCTTCAGCCGCCGCGATCTTGTCCGCCAATTCCTGTTTTAAGGACTGCCGGATCTTTGCACGCTCTTCGATCAACTGTTTTCGTTGTTCTTCTTCCGCTACCTTTCGTGCCTTGCGATCCTCAATACGGCGATGGATCTCTGTGGTCTCCTCCGCGCTGTACGGAATGTATTCAAAGATCCGGAAGGACAACGGTGCCAGATCCACACGGATGTGTCTCTCCTGTCCGTCGGTCTTGCCTTCGTGTGCCGCGATGGTCGGTCCGTCCACGCAGCCTGCCGCGGAACAAAACACCTCATGATACTTGCCTTCCCAGGCAGCGCCCACACGGTATTTCTCATAAGCAACATTAGCAAAGTTGAACACGCATACATAGTGTTTCTTCTTTGCATCGCTGCGGATAAAGGACAATACATTTTCCTTCATCGCATGATCATTGATCCAGGTAAAACCTTCTTCCATATCGTCTGCGGTATGGAACGCCGGTGTGGTCTTGTAAAAATGATTGAGTGCTTTCATATAATTCCGGAAGCATTCCTGGATTTCTCCTGACACATCCTGTGGCAGGATCTGTCCCATATCCTCAAAGGATTCCGCACTGCCGTATTCCTGTCCCATAAAGACGGATTTGCGTCCGACATGTGCCATCACATATCCGTAGAACAGCATCAGGTTCTTCCACTTGATTTCTTCATCACCGTTCATACGGTTGATCAGACCGCCCTGACGGAAATTGATGCGGCTGGCATCCACCGGCAGGATATAACGCTCACAATACTGATAAATACTGCTCTGTGTCAATTCGTAATGATATGCGTGCCGCGCAATGGGATCTCTGGAAAGATAATCCAGCATCTCCCGGACAAAATCCACATCCGTGGTAAAGTCAAAGCCCAGACCGTCATCATCGGTACCGGTCACGTGAGCAAAACTGCTGGTATCTGCCGCAATGGAGATAAAACCGCTCTTCATCTTGTGCAGCATCTTATTCATCTCTTTAAAGAACGCGATGCTCTCGAGATTCTCCACACTGCCGTACATATTCGGTACCCACTCGCCCGGTTTGCGATAATAATCCAGATACAGCATACAAGCGGTATCCAGTGTTGTGATACCGTCCAGATGGAACTCGCTGACCCAGCTGTGCAATGCCGAGAGCAGATAGGATCTTACCATCGGCGAACCGAGATTGAACTGCAGCATACCGGTTCTGGGATCGATCCCGCGTCGCGGATCCGCATATTCATACAGTGCGGTTCCGTCAAAATAGCCCAGACCGTATTCCACATTGGAGAAGTCGCCCGGTGCCCATGCCAGGATCACGCCGATGCCTGCCTTGTGCATCGCATCCACAAATCGTTTATAATCTTCCGCAGCGCCGAATCTTGCCGAAGCCGCAAAGAAATGGGATGCGTGATAACCGGCATCTGCCGCATTCGGATACTCCATTACCGGCATCAGCTGCACATGGGTATAGCCCATCTCTTTGATATAAGCCGCAAAACCATCCACTGCTTTGGCATTCTGCAAAAAGCCTTCCTGCATCTTGCCCAGAGAGATCTCATAGATATTCAAAGGTTCCTGATACAGGTTCTTCTTTGCGCTTTCCTGCCATTTTTCATCTTTCCATTTGTAGGAAGACGCATTCGGGATCAGCCCCGCAATATGTCCGTTCTCTTCCCGCATCTCGAGCGCAAACGGATCTACCTTGGTCATGCATGTGCCGCCGCGCATCAATACTTCATACGCATAGGCCTGACCGTCTTCCAGTCCCGGAACGAACAATTCGAAGATACCGCTTTCTTCCAGGCGGTTCATGGGATTTTCCAGACCGTTCCAGTTGTTAAAATCACCGACTACGCTGACGCGCACGGCATTCGGTGCCCATACGCGAAATACAACGCCGCGTACTCCGTTTACGGTTTTCTTGTGCGCGCCCATATAGGCATCACTCTGGGTATCGCCGCCGGACAGGAAACGCTGTTCCTCTGCCTCGGTCAGGATGCGCCCGTAGATATAGGGATCGCGGAACTCACGGACGATACGGTCCAGCTGCTTTCCGCTCTTTTTCTTTTTGTCTGCCGGAAGAGTCTTTACCTCCTCTACAAGATACTCTGCATGAAAACGATAGGCCTTCTTTTCGGTTCCCGGCAACACACAGACAAAAAAACCTGCTTCATCTGCCAGCTCCATCGGCACTTCCGACTTTACGGTACGGCCCTTGGCTCCTTCTGCACCTTCCAGATACAGATCGACACTTTCCGCTCCCGGCAGAAAAACCTGCACCAGTGTCTGTCGTCCGATCACATGGGATCCCAGAAACTCACACGGCCGGTCACACTCTCCGTAAACGACTTCTTCGATCTTTGCCCAATCCATCAATGCATACAGTTTCTTGTTCATTCGAAAACCCCCGTTTTCTTAAGTATTGTATTCCGTTCAAAAACACATTTTTCAAGAACTAACGAAATATTATATCACAAAAATCAGATCTCGTGAATAAAGATTCCGCTGCGCAATTTCGGCTCAAACCATGTGGACTTGGGCGGCATCAGACGTCCCGCATCCGCTACGGCAAAGAGTTCGGAGATCTGTGTCGGATACATTGCAAATGCAACGCCTTCCTGCGGCAGTGCATCCACACGCTTCTTCAGTTCTGCCAGGCCGCGGATACCGCCGACAAACTCGATGCGGTTGTCGGTCTTGGGATCTGCGATACCCAGGATCTTATCCAGCACATAGTCCTGCAGAATGGCAACATCCAGACCATCCACCGGGTCGCTGCTCTTTACGCTGTCCTTCATGCTCAGCAGTCTCCAGCTGCCGTTCAAATACATTCCGACCTGTCCCTTTGCCTGCGGCTTTACCTGGTCAGATACCGGCTCGCCGATGGTGAACACTTCTGCCAGTTTCTCCATAAACTGATCGGCGGAATTGCCGTTCAGATCATGTACCACACGGTTGTAATCCATGATCATCAGTTCCTCATCCGGGAAGATTACGGACAGGAAGTAATTGTATTCCTCATTGCCGGTATGTGCCGGATTGGCCGCACGGCGCTTCTGGCCGACACGAACGGCCGATGCACAGCGGTGATGTCCGTCAGCAATGTACAGTGCATTCATTGCCGTAAAAGCATCCTGCACGATCTTCATATCTGCTGCACCGGCGATCACGAATACGCGATGACGGATGCCGTCCTCGGAAGTAAAATCGTAAAGTGCTTCTCCGGCCTTGGTACGAGCCATCACATCACGCAGCTCCGGTACCTGACGATATGCCAAAAAGATCGGGCCGGTCTGCGCACTGCAGGTATCCACGTGACGGATACGGTCCGCTTCCTTGTCGGCACGGGTATTCTCATGCTTTTTGATCACCTGATTCTCATAATCTTCGATGGATGCACAGCCGACGATACCGGTCTGTACACGTCCGTCCATAGTCAGTTCATACAGATAATAGCATTCCTGCTCCTCACGGATGAAATCGCCCTTTGCGATCTTGTCCTGCAGCATCTCGGCTGCTTTTGCGTATACGCAGTCTGCATAGGTATCTACGCTGTCATCGAACTGTGTCTCCGCACGGTCGATGGCCAGGAACGAATCCGGATTTGCCGCTACCACTACCTTGGCCTCTGCACGGCTGTACACATCGTACGGAAGTGCCGCGATCTTTGCTTCCATTCCCTTTGCCGGTCTTACTGCTTTAAACGGTCTGATATCTGCCATTTCTTAAATCCTCCATTTTTCTGTTAGATCAGTGTTCTTACTACCTTCGGTTTATAGCCGCCCTGCTCCAGCGCCTCCATGATCTTTTCCTTGTGCTCGGTGCCGAAGGCTTCGATCGTGATGCGCAATTCCACGGCGCTCTTACGATTGGTGGTTACGAACTGGTTGTGCTCCAGTTTGATTACGTTACCGTTCTGCTCGGCGATCACACCGGATACGCCCTGCAGCTGTCCCGGCTTGTCCGGAAGCAGTACGGATACCGTAAAGATACGATTGCGGAAGATCAGTCCCTGCTGTACCACGGATGCCATAGTGATCACATCCATGTTACCGCCGGAGAGGATCGCTACGATCTTTTTGCCCTTCACATCCAGCTGCTTTAATGCTGCTACGGTAAGCAGACCGGAGTTCTCCACCACCATCTTGTGGTTCTCCACCATATCCAGGAAGGATACGATCAGATCTTCATCCTCTACGGTAATGATCTCGTCGATATTTTTCTGGATGTACGGGAAGATCACCGAACCCGGAGTCTTTACCGCCGTACCGTCTGCGATGGTGTCTACCGTAGGAAGAGTTATCACCTTGCCTTCGGAAAGGGATTTCTTCATGCAGGCTGCTCCGGCCGGTTCCACACCGATCACCTTGATCTTGG
>CAMJAP010000006.1 GCA_946403625.1 uncultured Lachnospiraceae bacterium | reverse complement strand
TTGTTGAAACATTACCTCAGTTACAGTCCAGTTAATAAATGACGGTTATACTAGAAAACACCGGCCGAAACCGGTGTTTTTATTCTTGAGAACTATTATACTATGCACAAACTAAAGGCATATTTTTTCGGTTTCCCGTCTTTTTCCAGAAAAAAAACAACTACGCCGGGTCCGCCCAACTCTATCTTTTCGGCGATTTCCCGTTTGGCAACCTCTACTTCCTGCGTCGTTCCGTCCGCATAGGAAACCATCGCCCAATAACTGACCTGCCCCCTCGAACCGTGTTGTACCCTTAAATCCGTAACAATGCAATCCAGGATCACATATTCTCTCTTCGGAATCCGATAATACGGAACAGAAGCTTCTTTAAACAGAAAACAGTATAAAATAAATGCCAGTATCATTATGATGATTCCAAAGATATATTTGCCATCCACGCCCTTACTCATCATTTCGATAAAGGTTAAAGCGATCGCTACTACGGCTATCCCCAAAACTAATCTTTTTGCCAGCAAATAGCCTTTCGCAACGCCCATCAGCTGTTTTTCGATCACTTCATGTTCATGGTCGTTCGCCACTCTTGCAGTAGCTCGTTGTTCATAAGCATTCATACACATTTCTCCCTTCTGCTTTTCACAACATACCTTCCGACATCCCCGTTTCAGCGGTTTCTGTATTTTTACCACCTTAACACAAAGCCCGCTTCCGTTCCAGCAATCCTGCTTTACATTTTTGCTCATTCCGCGATATCGCCGGGAATCCGGATCCCTTATACTTTAGAATACGGAACAAGCATTTCTTTTTTATGGGAAATCGGCAGATTGCAAATGAAGTTTTTATTTTTTGAGCAAAGATAACAGTTTTCTGCCGAAAAATACGATCAGTGCCGAAACCACCGTCACCATCACCACATACAGCGGTATCGTCAGGAATGCAGCATCTCCAAGAAGAAACAGGCCTGCATCTTTTAATATTTCGATCACCATCGGATGAAGCAGGTAGATCCCCAGTGTCAGAGCAGCCAAAGTACCTGCCGCCCCCTTCTCTTCCTCCGGGGCTTTTGTTTTTCCCTGCAAAAACAGAATATAGATTGCGCTGCTCGTCAGCAAATTGGTAAAACTGAGCGGTGATGAAAATCCGTTAAAAAATATCCCGTCTGCCCGGCTGCGCAATACACCGAAAACACATCCGAAAACCAACGCCGCGACTCCCGCCGCAGACAACAGTATCTTCTTTTCTTTCGTCCACTGCTCCCGCCATTGAAACAGAACATGTCCCAAGATAAAATATCCCAGGTATCCGAGGAAATACTCCGTCTCAAACTGCCCCAGGAAATCCATCAGCAGATATTTAAACGGAAACTCAAAGTAAAACATGGTAGGGAAAAGCAGTGCCAGCATAATAAACGGCACCAGATATAACAGACAAACTTCTTTTTTCTGTACACCGTCGTGGATCAGCGGAACCAGAAGCGATAAGAATGCGATCATCGGCAGATACCACAGATGATAGAACCCTCTGCCGCCGATCAGATCCAACACCAGCTGCTTTACTGCTCCGCCGGAAATCCCCTGTCCTGCACGCAGCAGGTCAAAAAACAGATAGATTCCCTTCCACAAAAAATACAGCCCCATAAAAAACAGGAACCTTTTCACAACGATGTTTCGAACGGAGATTTCCTTTCCCGGACGCAGCGCCAACGCACCGCTCATCATCACGAAGATGCTCACTCCGGAAAATGCAAGGGTATTGCAACACTGGCAGAAAGCAAATACACTGCCGTCCACCGCAGAGGCACTGATCCCCTGCGCGGAAACATGCACCAACACCACCAGGATGCAGGCAAAGATTCTCATATAATCAAATGATCTTACTCTCATAGCCCCTCTCATCCGTCCGCCATTCCCACTACCGGATCCTTACCGTACATCCGTCTCGCGGGAAGGCCCCGACTCTGTCATTGTAGCAAAATAATCCCCCTCTGAAAAGTCCCTTGCCATATATGTAAACTCTATATTATACTGTATCTGATGATATTAATATGAGGGAGCATCCTATGAACGAAATGAAATTTGCCGTATTGATCGACGGCGATAATGTTGCACCGAAGTACTTAAAAGCCATTTTGGACGAAGTCGCGGATAACGGTGTGGCGACCTATAAAAGAGTATATACCGACTGGACTTCATTAGCCAGACAGGGCTGGAAAAAGGTGATGCTGGAGCATTCCGTTATGCCGGTACAGCAGTACAGTTACACCACCGGCAAGAATGCAACCGACTCGGCGATGATCATCGATGCGATGGACATCCTCTACACCGGCAATGTGGACGGTTTTTATCTGTGCACCAGCGACAGCGATTTTACCCGCCTGGCTGCCAGACTGCGTGAAGCCGGCAAGTTCGTGGTAGGTGTCGGCGAGGCCAAGACCCCCTCCGCCTTCCGCAGCGCCTGCAATTCCTTTAAACTGCTGGAAGTCATCTCCAATGACGATTCTTCCGAGGACGAACCCTCACAGAAGAACACCGGAAAGAACAAGAAGAAAGAATATGCCCTGACCCCGATCAAAGAGATCAAGAGTTCCATCTACAAGATCATTGACGAGAACTCCAACAAGGGCAAGGATACTTACATCGGCGAGATCGGTTCCCGCCTGATGAACAAATACCCGGACTTCGATGTGCGTAACTACGGCTGTACCAAGCTGTCCACTTTTTTAGAAGACAAGATGCCCAATCTCGTCCTGCAGCACAAGAACAGCTCGACGGTGATCAGCATCCAAAATGCGGATATTGACAAGAAAGATGTGGAGAATGAGATCATCGCTATCCTGATCCGCCACGGCAGCATCTGCAACAATATGGCCGTGATCAACGAAGAACTCAAGCAGTGGAATGCCAACTTTTCCGCCAAGAAATTCGGCTACAGCAAGTTCTCTTCCTTCCTGCAGAGTTTTGATACCTCGTCTTTCGAGATTGACGCAGATCAGAACAGTGTAAAGTTAAAAGACAATTTTACAAATTCATAAATTTACTAAGTTCCACAGACATGGGCACAGACATGGGGACGGTTCTTTTGTCTGATTCCGTCAGGCAAAAAACCGTCCCCCTTTATTCGGAATATCTTTTAGATTCTCCCGCACAACTCCCAAAATGCCACCGCGCTGGCGGCAGCAACATTTAAGGAATCCACACCATTCTGCATCGGGATGCGGGCGGTATAGTCGCAGTCCGCGATGGTCCGTTCCGCCAATCCGAAGTTTTCATTCCCCAACAAAATTGCAAGTTTTCCTGCATTTTGCAAATTTTCATCCGCAATACTGACCGATCGATCCGTCAGAGCCATCGCCACCGTAGTATATCCCAACTGCTTCAAAGCCTCTACATCCGCGGAATACGCTTCCGGTTTGCGCCCGTTTGCCTCTGCGGTCAATTCTTGCAGGTTTTCCGTCTTTTTCTTCGGAAAGAAGCCCCAGGGAACCTGAAATACCGTTCCCATACTCACTCTGGCCGCTCTGCGGTACAGCGGATCACTGCAATCCTGTGTAAGCAATACCGCTTCCACACCAAGCGCCGCTGCCGAACGAAAGATCGCTCCCACATTGGTCGGATTGGTCACGCCTTCCAGAACGGCGATCCGTCTCTTTCCTGCGCACACCGACTCCATCCCCGGCAATTCCTTCCGCCGCATCGCACACAGGGCTCCGCCGGTCAGCTTATACCCGGCCAGTTTGGACAGAACTTCCGGTTCCGCCATATAGACCGGCACCTCCTCTCCGATTCTCGAGAAAACGTTCCCCTCTGTCTCTGTCAACACAGCCGGCTCCACCAGCAAAGACATGGGCTCATATCCGGCATCCAGCGCCCTGCCGATCACCCGCAGGCTCTCTGCAATAAAGATCCCCGGCTCCGGCTCATAATAGTGCATCAATTGCGTCTCGGAGCTGCTGGCATAGATCTGCAGTTCCGGTGTATCCAAAGCATTTACTTCAATTCTGTGCATATTGTGCCTTCCCATAGCAAGATTCATAAGATTCTTTTCAAGAGTACCCTGCGAAAGCGGCGGCGTCAAGCAAAAGTTGATTCAGACAAAAGAACCGTCCCCGTGTCTGAAACAGTAAAAAAGCCCCGCAGGAAAACCTGCGGGGCTTTGGAACAATAATCTCTGATTAGCAAACGCCCTGAGCGATCATTGCGTTAACAACCTTCTCGAAGCCGGCGATGTTAGCACCTGCAACATAGTTGCCTTCCATACCGTACTTCTTAGCTGCGTCATCGATTGCGTGATAGATACCTACCATGATGCCCTTCAGCTTGGAGTCAACCTCTTCGAAGGACCAGGAAAGACGCTCGCTGTTCTGGCTCATTTCCAGAGCGGAAGTAGCAACACCACCTGCGTTTGCAGCCTTACCGCCAACGAACGGTACGTTGTTCTTCTGGAAGTACTCGGTAGCTTCGATAGTAGTCGGCATGTTAGCACCTTCTGCTACATACTTAACGCCGTTAGCTACCAGCATCTTAGCATCTTCGATATCCAGCTCGTTCTGGGTAGCGCAAGGAAGAGCGATGTCTACCTTGTACTGCCATACACCGTGCTCACCGTTCTTCTTCTCGTGATACTCAGCAGACTTTCTTGCTGCAGCATACTCGGTCAGACGTGCACGCTTCACTTCTTTTACTTCCTTCAGCAGGTCTACATCGATGCCTTCCGGATCG
Source organism: uncultured Lachnospiraceae bacterium (assembly GCA_946403625.1). Lineage (GTDB taxonomy): Bacteria > Bacillota > Clostridia > Lachnospirales > Lachnospiraceae > NK4A136. Next base: position 55,972 of record CAMJAP010000006.1, on the reverse strand, counting down.
TAGATCCAGCCGGTGGAATCGGATACGGTAACAACCTTTGCGCCCAGCTGCTGAGCCTTCTGTGCAGCATAGGTAGCTACGTTACCGGAACCGGAGATTGCAACGATCTTGCCTTCCATCTTATCGCCGTGGCACTTAACCATCTCCTCGGTCAGGTACAGCAGACCATAACCGGTAGCTTCTGTTCTGGCCAGGGAACCACCATAGGTCAGACCCTTACCGGTCAGAACGCCTTCATACAGATCACGGATTCTCTTGTACTGTCCGAACATGAAACCGATCTCTCTTGCGCCGGTACCGATATCACCAGCCGGTACATCGGTGTCTGCTCCGATATACTTCTGCAGCTCTGTCATAAAGCTCTGGCAGAACTTCATAATCTCGTTATCGCTCTTGCCCTTCGGGTCGAAGTCGGAACCACCCTTACCACCGCCGATCGGGAGTGTGGTCAGGCTGTTCTTGAATACCTGCTCGAAGCCCAGGAACTTGATGATAGAAAGGTTTACTGACGGATGCAGACGGATACCACCCTTGTACGGTCCGATGGAGTTGTTAAACTGTACACGATAACCACGGTTTACCTGAACGTTTCCGTTGTCATCCAACCAGGGAACACGGAACATGATCTGACGATCCGGCTCGGTAATTCTCTCAAGGATCGCAAGTTTGCGATACTGTGCCTCGTTCGCATCTACTACCGGGCGAAGAGAATTCAGAACCTCGGTTACAGCCTGGATAAATTCCGGCTGATCAGCGTTCTTTGCCTTTACTTTCTCAAGTACCTCATCTACGTAAGCCATTTTGTAAATCCTCCTTTTAATTGTTTAAAAATGTGCTTATTTGTGTGTTTGTGATATAAAAAAACGATATTCAGGCAATAGCAATGCCAGAAATACCGCCTTTGGTATCATCTTTGATCCGTAATCACATTCTTCACTTAAACCGGTCAGTTTATCTGACACATTTGTTATCCTAACAGATGTACGCTCAAAATGCAAGCACTTTTTTTACATTGCCACCTGATTTCGCCCGTGTTCCTTTCCGTAATACAGTTTTTCATCGGCGCGCTGGATCCACCTGTCGATCGTTTCTTCCTTTGCCCGATAGGCCACCCCGATGGTCATAGTCACCCGGATCTGCTTTCCTTCGAAAGAAAAATCCGCCTTTTCTATTTTCCTGCGAAGTGCTTCAAATACTCCGTCATCTACCAGATGTCCCTGCAACAGGACCAGAAACTCCTCGCCGCCCCAACGGCAGACATAGGTATTCTCATCGCCCTCTTTCAACAGTTCCGCCATTCGCTGCAACACATAGTCTCCGGCATTGTGCCCGTAGGTATCATTGATCTTTTTGAAATGATCGATATCCGCAATGGCCAGCACACTGCCGTCCGCATTGGACGCAAGCTGTTCCAGAAGTTCCATCATATAATGACGGTTGTACAGACCGGTGAGCTTATCAATATGCGCCATCTGCCGCAGTTTATCCTCCGACTGCACGATGGTTTTGATCAGCCAGTTGGTGTAAAAGATCAGGAAACCGAATACCGTCAGGGAATTCATCATCCAAAAGATGCCGGCTGCGTTTTTATCGATATCATACAGCGGCCCCCGAAAAGAAACATAGCTTGTACAGATCAGATAAAAGACTACGACACCGACACAGACCGGCATCGCCTTCAAACTCTTGTGGTTCAGTTTATAGGAAATGTATTCCGTTACGAACATGACCGGGATCATGGACATACAATACAGATGAAAACCGAAATCGTGCCCAAGGCAGAGGGTGGTGATGCCCATATAGATCGTGATCCAAAGATAGACCATCCATACATAGAAATCCAGTTTTTTGCGCCAGATCAGGATATAGCCGATGATATATACGGCAATGGTCGGAATGCTGAATCTGACCAGAAAATCGACCTCGATGATACTGAAGAAGTACATCAGACCAAATACCATGAGCAGGATCACGGTATTTACAGCATATGAAAATTTCTGTGCCCACTGCTCTGTCATCCAACGCCCCCAAATACCTTCGCATAATATCTCTATCTTTTCATGTTACCACTCTTTCCGGGCTTGTCAATGTTTAACCCTCATCTAAAAAGGCAGCTGCCCGTAAGCCGCTGCCTTTGCGAAAACTATAATGATAAATTACTTGCTCAGGTATTCGTGAATACCCTTAGCTGCTGCCTTGCCGGCCCCCATTGCCAGGATTACGGTTGCAGCACCGGTCACGGCATCACCACCGGCATAAACGCCTTCCTTGGAGGTCTGGCCGTTTTCTTCCTGTGCCACGATGCAGCGGCGCTTGTCGATCTCCAGTCCCTTTGTGGTGGAAGAGATCAGCGGGTTCGGGGAGGTACCCAGAGACATGATCACGGTATCTACGTCGATCACGAACTCGGAACCAGCTACTTCTACCGGACGGCGTCTGCCGCTTTCATCCGGCTCCCCCAGTTCCATACGAATGCACTTGATGCCGGAAACCCAGCCCTTCTCATCCTCCAGGATCTCGATCGGGTTGGTGAGCAGATCAAAGATGATACCCTCTTCCTTTGCGTGGTGTACTTCTTCCACACGGGCAGGAAGCTCTGCTTCACTACGACGATATACGATATGTACCTCTGCACCAAGACGCAGAGCGGTACGTGCAGCGTCCATTGCTACGTTACCACCGCCGACTACGGCAACTTTCTTGCTCTTCATGATCGGGGTAGTGGAATTCTCGTCAAATGCCTTCATCAGGTTGCTTCTGGTCAGGTACTCGTTTGCAGAGAATACGCCGTTTGCGTTCTCGCCCGGGATGCCCATAAACTTCGGCAGACCTGCGCCGGAACCGATGAATACTGCATTAAATCCTTCTTCTTCGAACAACTCGTCAATGGTGATGGACTTGCCGATAATCACATCGGTGTCGATCTTTACACCCAGAGACTTCACATTCTCGATCTCTTTTTCCACTACCGCTTCCTTCGGGAGACGGAATTCCGGAATACCGTATACCAATACACCGCCGGCTTTGTGCAGCGCCTCAAAGATCGTTACATCATAGCCCATCTTTGCCAGGTCGCCTGCGCAGGTCAGTCCTGCCGGGCCGGATCCGATGACCGCGACTTTCTTGCCGTTCTTTTCCTTTGCCGGTTCGGGCTTGATGCCGTTCTCTCTTGCCCAGTCAGCAACGAAACGCTCCAGCTTACCGATGGATACGGATTCGCCTTTGATACCGCGTACGCACTGGCCTTCGCACTGGCTCTCCTGCGGGCACACACGGCCGCAGACTGCCGGCAATGCGGAAGATTCGCTGATGATCTTGTATGCTTCCGCGATCCTGCCTTCCTTTACTTCCTGAATGAATGCCGGAATGTTGATGGATACCGGGCATCCCTGAATGCAGCGTGCATTCTTGCAGTTAAGGCATCTGGTTGCTTCTGCCATAGCCTCTTCCTGATCATATCCCTTGCAGACCTCGGCAAAGTTCTTTGCGCGAACTGCAGGCTCCTGCTCCCTTACGGGTACTTTCTTCATTACATCTACTTCGATTGCCATGATTGATATCCTCCCCCTGCTCAGCCGTTCAACAACGCTTCTTTTGCTTTTGCTTCCAGGTCACGATACATTGCGCTACGACGCATTGCCTCGTCAAAGTTCACCTTGTGTCCGTCAAATTCCGGTCCGTCAACGCAGGCAAACTTGGTCTTGCCTTCTACGGAGCAGCGGCAGGCACCGCACATACCGGTACCGTCTACCATGATCGGGTTCATGGAAACAATGGTGTGGATACCCAGTTTCTCGGTCAGCTGGCATACAAACTTCATCATGATCATCGGTCCGATGGTCACGCAGTGATCGTAAACCTTGCCCTCGTTGTTTACCAGATCCTCCAGGCACTTGGTTACCATACCGGTGCGGCCGTAGGAACCGTCATCCGTTGTGATGTAGAGGTTGCCGGCTACTTCCTTGAACTGTTCTTCCATAATAAGGATGTCTTTGGTCTTTGCACCAATGATAACATCTGCGGAAATGCCGTGCTCGTGCAGCCATTTTACCTGCGGATATACCGGAGCGGTACCCAGACCGCCGGCTACGAACACGATCTTCTTTTTCTTTACTTCTTCAATATCGTCCGTTACCAGATCCGAAGGATGTCCCAGAGGGCCTACAAAGTCTGCCAGGAAATCCCCTTCCTTCATTTTGCTCATCTTCATGGTGCCGGCACCGATGACCTGCACTACGATGGTAACGCTGCCCTTCTCTCTGTCATAATCGCAGATGGTCAGCGGAATACGCTCGCCCTCTTCATCCGAACGAACGATGATGAACTGTCCCGGCTGGCAGCTTCTGGCTACCATAGGAGCCTCTACGACCATTTCAAAGATAGTTTCATTGAGATGCTTCATTGATAAGATCTTGAACATGGTTTCTTCCTTCCTTAGATACTGTTGTTAATGCCAAAAATAGCGTAGCCTTCCCCGACTACGCTATACACTATATCATAACTATTTTGCTAAATACAAGGAATATTTGCGTTAGTGTTTTCTAACTTTTGTCAAATCTCCCCCATCCACGTATGCACCAGATCGATCCATGGCCGAACCACCGGCACATCCTCCTTGGCAGCCTGTGATAAAGTGCGCCGGTCTCCCAGGCCCAATCCATGCCCGCCATGCTCAAACAGATGGTACTCCGCGTGGATACCATGTTCCACCAGCGCATTCACATAAAGAAGGGAATTTTGCACCGGAACCGCCCCGTCCTCAAAGGTGTGCCATACAAAGGTGCGCGGAACGGAATCGTTCACCTGATTTTCCAGGGAAAGCTCTGCCTTCTTTTCTTCATACGCATCCCCAAGCAGACTGCGGAAGGAACCCTCGTGTGCATGCGGCCCGGATGTGATCACCGGATAGCACAGTACCTGTCCGTTGGGACGCAACACTTCCTTATCACAATGCAGCGCCTCGGAGATAAAAGGCTTTTCCCAAAACGCGCAGAAGTTTGCCACCAGATGGGCACCCGCGGAAAAACCGAGTACAAAGATCCGCTCGGCATCCACATGCCATTCTTCCTTGTGCTCGCGCACTTCTTTGATCGCTGCGGCAAATTCCAGCAGTGCCGTCGGATACCGTGCCGTGTCGCAGGAATAACGCACCACTACGGCGTGATAGCCTTTTGCCAGAAACTGCAGGGCCATGATCTCGCTTTCACGATCGGAAGTATAGGCATAGCCGCCGCCCGGGCTGATCACCACCACCGGACGCTCCTTTACCAGCAACGCCTCCGAATATTCCTGCCCGTAAAAGGTTGCGTGCGCATACTCCAGAGAGTCTTTATTTTTGATATGCAGTTCTTTTAATACCATTTATTTTCCCTTTCAATTCCCCATATTATAGAATGCTTCCAGATTTCTGCGGAAGAGTTTCGCCGGACGATGTCCCGCTCCGGTCACCATCGCATCCGTCTCGATGACATACGGTGCCATCTTTCTGCGGAAATTGGGGGTTAATAATTTCTCTCCCAGGATGATCTCGTGCGCTTCCTGCAGCGTATTCAGGGTAAAGAACTCCGGCATCAGATCAAATACGATGCGTCCGGACTGCTCCGTTCGGTCTCTCAATGCAAGATAAGCACGAATGATGATCTCCGCGTGATCAAAGGCAAATCCATCGTCCTCCAGAACCTCATACACCACGGTTTCATGATGGCTCTGAAAAGTGCGTCTTTCTTCCACCAGCGCGGACAGCACTTCCCCGTCCCGCTCCAGTTTCAGACAATACCGGGTGCAGATCTCCGCACTGTCTTTTCGGACATGCTTTTTCATCTCTTCCTGTTCCACATCAATATAGAACCATTTGGCTTCCCAGGCATCCGAGCCGGCACGGATCTGATATTTCTCCGCATCCACCAATGCCAGAAATCCCTGGGAAATGATCCATCCGCGCGGATCCCTTCCGGGTTTGCTGAACATTCCGAAGGGCTCCAGAAACGCACTGTCCAGAGAAGTCTCTTCTTTCAGTTCGCGGAATGCCGTCTCTTCGATGCTCTCGTCTTTTCTTGCAAATCCGCCGGGCAGAGCGTAGCAGTCTTTATAAGGAAAGGTTCCCCTGCGTATCATCAGAACCCCCAGCTGTTTTCTCGGATCCTTGCGGTATTCCGTCGCATCCTCCGCCGTCAGGATCGCAAATACCGCCATATCTGCCGTCAGCGATGGACGGTCATAACGGGAGATGTCATAATCCTTCAGAAAATCCTTCTCCTCGCGACTCATTTCATAATTTTTCATGCTCATCCTCTTATTTTCACATGTATTTTATCACTCCAATATGATAATATGCCGAATACAGGAGAATAGCAAGTCTCATTTTTGAAACGTTCCCTACAACTTTATTATGTCTTCCATCAGGCAAAAAAAGTTTCCGTCAATTTCCGCATCTTCATGAAAATGCCCAAAATACCACTCTTTAAAATTCACTTGATCCGCAATCCTTTGAAGATACCGGCGAAACTCCGTTTCATCTTCTGTCAGGTCCGCATATCCCATTTCCGCAACCACTTCACTCGGACCGGTATGTGTGAGGATGTAATCCACCTCAAAACCATTCTTTTCCAGATTTTGCCATCCTTCCTCATATTCTTCTTCCGACGGCAGTTCTTCCGGAAACCAGTCCACCCCTTCTGTCCGGTATTCCTTATCAACACTGTATGCCCCGCCGAAGGTAAAGAATCTGGCGCCATCAATATCAAACACCTGCCCGCGCATCAAATGAATGATCTTATCCTCTATGAAATGCACTTTCCCTCCCTTCCAGTTCTCTATTCCATAGGAATTCAATTGTCCGAAATGCTCATGGTTGCCGTCGATAAAGAGTGTCGTAACCGGAAATCCCCGCAGGATCCTTCTGGTCTCTTCCTCTTGCGCGGATGAGAAACCGCAAACACCGACATCACCACAGATGATAAGATAATCCTCCGATGTGAACTCCCCCTCGTGCTCTTCGAAATAACGCACAAGTTTGTCGATATCCATTGTGCAATGTATATCACCGGAAATAATAAATGCCATATCCAAACCTCCTTCAAAGCCGCTATTTTTTTGAGGGCCGGAATTTCTCCCGCCCGCTTATCCTTTTTCCATCGCGTTCTTCCGGGATTCCAACAGATTTATCATATATCCCAGCGCTTCCTTTATCTCTTCTTCCTTCGACAGCCATTTGGGTTCCCCGGCCGGTTGATCCTTAATAAGAGGTATCACATGCTCCTGATCGATGATCCCATCTGTAAATCCCGCTTCCAGCCTTTCGCGTTTGATCCATTTTACCACATCGAGCGAAAAAGTATTTTTCACACCACTCATTTCATCCGCCTGCTCGAAATACTTTCCGAACCACTCTTTGTCAAAGACATGATAAAGCATCGCAGGTACTTCATCAAATATTCCCACCTTTTTACCATTCACTACACAATTGTACCTGGCTGTATTCATATCCCTGTGCGGAAGCAGGATATAATTACAACGCTCTTCTGCAAGTTCAAGAAATCGATCCAGCAATTGCACCAGTTCATGTTTCGGCGGAAGATATGCATCCCCGTCTTCAGCAAGTAATCTCAGATAATGATCCGGGTCTTCTTTGGTCGTCTTGTAAAATTTCATTCCATATTCCCGGTTCAGGCAATCCGCCACCCACTTGATCGGCGTCCAGGCGCTCATCAGCGTATCCGCTCTCAGATCTCCTTTGAAATAAAGGCAATCCAGATCATTCTTCCGCCTCCATTCATCATAATCCTTATAAAAAAGATTCTTGTCAGTATAATCCTCCCATCTCGGCCTCGTCTCCCTTCCCTTCATCCAGTACCGGCAGAAATTCTTCAGATGATCCTTGCTGTACGCTTCCCCAAGATACTCTTTCATCATGTTCTCCATAAAAACACCTCCATAAAATATGCGTTTTCGGTTTCACATATATTATGGAGGTGATATACTTCAATATTTTGAAGTTCCGTTAGTTTCCATATCCGCTGAATCATTGATCATACTCTCTGATCATTCTCCTTCTCTGTTCACAATTCTTCCTTTGATACATAAAACTCTTCGCCGGTATCCAGACAGATTGTCGCCATACGACCACCGCGGCGGTAGCAACCGCAGTCTATGGCAATATGATTCTTCTCTCTGTAGATATATCCCGGCCTGGGATTTCCGGCAATCCCCTGGGTAGGGGTATGTCCGGTAATCACATACTTATCCGGAAAGTATTGTATGTCATATTCCGCCCTGTCCCAGATAAGCTCCTTAAGCGAATAATCCTCTATATCCTTTCCGGGATAGTACCCGCCCAGCCCGGCATGAACAAGAAGATAATCTTTTCCGGCAACGGTAAGCTCTTCGTATATCAGAAAATCTTCGAGGAACTCTATAACCTCCTCCTGTTTATCTCTGCTAAGTGCGCGGAATTCATCCATGGTCCTTTGTCCGCCGTTACGCTTTATCCATGTGATAAAATTCTCCATTGTTTCTTTATCAAGTTTCTTAATGGATTCCTCCGTAATCTCCTGCATCAGAAATTTCAGACAATCCAGCGCCATCAGTTCATGATTACCGATAAGGCATATCACATTTGGCATCTCCATAAGTTTTAAGATTGTCCGGATAGAATAAGGTCCCCTGTCGAGTACATCTCCCAGTACATACAGCGTATCCTCATCCTTCAGATCAATCTTCTTAAGCATAGCCAGGAACAGTTCATACTGTCCGTGAATATCGGATAATACATAAGTTGCCACAGCGCATTCTCCTTCCTAAAAAAATCTCCATAATATATGTTGAATCGGTTACATATATATTATGGAGATGGAGAACTTCAAAATATTGAAGCGCCAAAAATACTTTATTGGTCAAAATCTACTCAATCGCAACACATCAACAACTATCATTAATGCGAATCTCTCAAATTCTTCATTATTCCTATTTGCTTGCATTCTGCAAAACTCGGATTCCAAAACCGAGCTCTATGCTCTTGCGCATATTGTAATTCTGCATAAAAATCATTTTTATTTGAAATAATTACAATTTCCCCTCCTTCCTCATATTGTGTGTAGTTTATTTTTCCTTTTCCCTTGCGAAAATCATCCCATATTTCACCATAAATATTCTTATTTCTTGCAACTTGCACAAGCTCTTTACCATGCCACAACGCCCATACTCCCGGTCCGTTCATGTTATTTTTCTCAATATTTTCTAACAATTCGCCTACCTGGTATCTTACCAATCTATTTTCATCTATTTTGTTTTCCCACTTAAAATCCGTGCTATATAATCTTTGCCGCTCATCCACATCAAGTTTTTTGAAACAATTTCCTACATAAATATTTGTATCATCTTTCCTTCCCAAGAAAAACCGATTGCAAATCTGGCATTGCCATATATACTTTTTCTTTCTTCTATTTCTATGCGGTCTGATTATAACATGGCCATCTGTCTCAACTATCTCGCAATTTTCTATTTTTATATCTTCATATCCAAATTTCGATAAATCAAATAAATCATCATTCTTTTCCTTAAGCGCTTTAGCCAATGCTTCTCTGTCCATATTTCTCCCCCACTTTCTTAATTTCTTCCCGAATCTTTTCCCGGATCTCTTCATCCATGATCTCCACCGCAGTGCCATATTGCATTGCCCAGTGTACGATCATTGCAGGAGATGTAATTACCTTTACGATATCGTACTTCTCTTCATTTCCCGCTTCATCCTTTTCAGTGATTTCCCGTACTTTCTCAAAATGATTTCCAAACCAATCATGCAGGATGGTATACCCCTTTCCGGAAGACGCAATCTTTACCAAGATCTCTCTCGGATCATCATAAGCCATATTCAAATGTTCCGCCATATATTTTTCAGGATTCCACTCTGCATTTGCAATAGGTAAGCCTTCGAATGCTGTCAGCTCAATCGGAATGATCCGCCCCTCCTCGTCACGGACGATCTCAATATCAGACATCAGATCCACACGATAGTGCATAACCTTTCTTTCGTTCTCAAGCAGACCAATACAATAGTAGTTATCGTGGTAAACCACAAGATGGTATGGGCTGAGCTTATGCCTTTTCCGTAACGATCTATCCGTTGGTGTCAATTCTTTATTTTCCCGATAGCGGTTAAATACAAAGGAGATCTGCCCCAGGCTATTCAGTGCTTCCTGTATCTTCTTTAGATTTACGATCAGATTCATTCTGTCTGTATTTTTTCTTCCACTGAAACGGCCGTAAATCGCTTTGGGATTGAACCGCATGCTTTCCCCATCCCAGAAAACAGATTTGTAAAACGGGCTCCCTTCTCCGATCAGTTTTCTGATCAATAATTTTTTCTTTTCTTCAGAGATCATATCCGAAAAGCAGATCATCTGAATCATATCGTCCAGATCCTCTTTTGAAAAAACATGATCATAATATAACCCGTTGATCACTTTGGCACTCTGGATTTTTACGGCTCCCTCATTCTGCATAGTGATCTTCTTTTGCAGTTCATTGTTTTCATATCCATCATACTTAACCCGGAAATCGGACGGCTGATGGTATTTATCCGGCGACGAATTGACCTCCATAAGTACTTCTGCTAATGTTTTTTGAAATGTACGCATTGCATTTTCATCAGATACAACCGGCGTACAATTTCCATATACCATACTGGTGTACCAGGTCATCTTATTCGCAAGTTCCCTGGCAGAAAAACTATGCTCCTCATCCGAAAAATACTTAAGCACCTTCAGGATCTGGAGCGCCTGTCTCTCATTTGCATACTTTCCCTTTTCTTCTGCTGCCGGAACTGTAAATTCCGTTTCTTCATCTCTGTGAGGATCTTCTATTTCTCCTGCCAACGCATCGGAGTATATATCATCTTCCATTCGGACGACTCTGTCATCATAAGAATAATCTACCAACCCCAGTGCATTAAATTGGATCTTTAACTCATCCTGCATTTCATAATAGATGTATATATATGAAAATGTAGAGAATGATGCCTTACTCGAATCATCCAAATTATATTTTTGTAATGCCCGAATGAAGCCGATCCATCCTCTCTGATACAATTCATCTTCCATCTCTGTTCGCTTGTTTTCGGGAAGAACATAATTACGCAGCCTTTTTCTCGCCAGTCCACGCACATAGGAATCATAGAGACTGAAAAGTTTTTCCATGGCCTCATTATCGCTTTCAGCCCTCATCCTCCGAATCAGTTCCCGGACTATCTCTTCCTTTTGCTGAAATTCTTTTTCATCTTTTTTTGTTAATTTCGATTTATCCATGAGTTTTCTCCCCATCCGTATATTTCCGGATCTCTTCCAACGCCTGCTCCGCATTTTGGAAAAGGATACCCGTACCGCCTGCTTCCTTCCATTCGGTGATATTTTTCTCCAGATCATCCACCAGGATGCTATCCGGTCCGGTACAAAACAGTTTCTTATCCTTCCTGGCTACGGTATTCACTTTCACCTTATCAGACAGGATCCGTCTGGTCCACGCCACTTTATCCTCCGCAGAGGTAACGATGCCGCGCTCCGGTTTTGGGATACCCGTCAGGATCTCGCACCCGGCTCCAAATTCATCATATACTTCCCGGAACATCTCTACCGCGCCAGGCATAGGTTCCAGCTTGTTATAAAAATTTCCTACCTCACGGATCTTTTCCCACATCCGCGCATCTTCTTCATCCGTCCGGACTTCTCCCGGCTGCAACTGCCTCATACCGCACAGTTCAGCCACCCCTCTGTCAAAGTCTGCAAGAACTCCATCCATATCAAAATAGATCATACGCCGCACCCCTTTCTCCCGGATTCTTTTATTGTATAACACCTATACTTTCCTATGCAAACACAATTTTCCAAAGCTTTTCTCTACCCCATCACTTTTCAATCACCTATCCGATAACTTGTCAGCGACCAGCGGAAGCAATAATCGTGGTAAAGACCATATCTTTCAAAAATCCGGGCAAATTCCTCATACACATGATCTCTGATCTCATACGGCAATTCCCTTTCTTCCCTTTTGATCGCCGTTCTCGCCTCCTCCGTCATACGCTCCCAGGCTATCTGAATTTCTTTTGCATGTTCGGAGACAAACCGGTCGATCCCTCCATCCCGCGCCTCACGATACGCTTCATAGGTATCAAACTGCAGAAATGCCAGGTTGCTTTCTTCATCATCTCCATAGAACAGTTCCAGATATTCCTCCCAGGTATCAAATTCCAGCGGATCCCAGTAACAGATCTCCGGATTATCAAAGATACCTGCCCACATTTCATATGCCAGTTCTTCCCGGCTGCTCACATCATAATTTTCAAAAATATACTCTTCGATCAGGTCGGTGTTTTCTTCTATATATTTCCAACACCGCGCTGAAATCTCTTCCCGATCCGGAGCATATTCATCATAGTTAAGCAGCATATGCAACGGTCCTTCATAGGTCATATCAAACAGATGCTCCGGATTGGCAAAACTTTCCCATCTCAGTCTCTCCCCTTCTCCAACCGGCCCCTTCATCCATTCTTCCGGATCGATATTTTCCTCATATGCCACATCCGTGATCCCTTGAAAACAAGAGCCCTTTTCATAGGAGTATCTCCTCCCACCGGCAAAGATATTTACATCTCTCCACAATCCCCAATCTTTTAAGAAACGGATCATATCCAAGACCATCGCTTCCGGATTCTCATTAAAATCAACTCTCATCTTCCCGCCCCTCCTTTGTGTAAATGCTCATTTTCCTCTACATTATGGTAATATCCACCTTCAAAATTTCGAAGTCCGGCTCCTAAGATACGATCAGAAAGACTTCCCTCAGATAAATCCCCTTCCGGTCTATTTTCTCATCTTTAATCCCCTCCCTACTCGAATGGATATAGATCCCTTCCATACCGCTGTCAGGCCGGTTCAAATTTCCCTGCTCCGATGCTTTCTTTTTATTCTCAAAAAGCCTGTTGATACTTTCCACAGATGTAACTTGGGAATATGCAACCAGAATCTGGCGCAGCCTCACCAGATCTTCCAGAAAACACAGATCCTTTACCCGTTTTCCTTTGTAAATGTAAAGCCGCTTCAGATTTTTCATTTCAGATATGAACGAATAGTCCTTCAGATCCGAGCGGATCACCAGCTCCTGTACATCCAGCGGATCGCCGATCGTATCCAATTCATTATCACAGACCAGCGTATCCGGCCCCCGGAAGTTAAAGCAGGTGCCATCGTAACGCCACGGCAGCGGATAGCACTCATTAATCAATTTGGTTCCCGGCTTAGAAATAAGAATGTTTCTCATAAAAATACCTCCACAATATATGCGTTTTCGGTTACACATATATTATGGAGGTGACCAACTTCAAAATTTTGAAGTTGCTATATCACTTGTGCCAACTTCGAATCCAATTTCTTAGTTATCATATAGCGTGATTTACTATGCAACAGATTTTATACATTCCGCTGCCGGGCAACCTCTATGGCGTCGGGCACGCGTTCTTCTTTTTTGACATAATCCGCAAGGTACGGAATACAAAACATAACCTTGCCGCGTTCCGGGGCCGCAATGATTCCCTGATTTATAAGATACGCCCTGGATCTGCTCAACTTGTTTTGAGACACACCCATACCACGGGCAATGTCGGCCGTTTCCGCAAGGCGATCTTCATCCAAACATTCGGACATCTTCGTTAAATATGCCTTCTCACTGTTCGGAAGTTCTTCCATCAGCGGTTTTAAGGCACGCTGCTCATATGCAAATACGGCATTTTCTACAGCTTTACGGGCATCTTTTTCCGTGACTTTGTATTTTTTCCCGGGATCCTGATCATTGATCTGCTGGATCAAATGATATCCCAAAAGCTGCATTAAATACGGATGTCCATAGCTGGACTGATTCAATTCTTTAATGATCTCGTCGTCTACATTCAATCCCCTGATACCGGAAAACATCTTTTTGAACGCCTCATCTGCTTCCTCCCAGGTGAACAACCCAAGTTCTTCGTGAGAAGCTCTTCTCAAGTAGGTACAGCCCTCATGTTTAATGATATCAGAATATGCATAAGGCAAACCGGCAACCACCAGCATAATATCGTAACCTTTCCGTGATGCCATTTGAAATGCGTTGCATAATGATGAAACATCTTCCATCGGAACTTTCTGAACCTCATCAACGGTAACCAGAATCCCGTTTTTTGAATTGGAACATGTTTCCAACAAGAGAGACTGCAGATTCTCTCTCCCTATGATCTCTTTTTTTGAAACAGATCCTGCGCTGACTCCGGCACCGATTCCCAATACATTTACATTCGCCTGCGGACTGACCGTTTTTGTCACTTCATCAAAACCGGCTAAAGCATGGATCAGCTGCGCGATCGTATTCTCCGGGCCAAGATCAATAACCATTCTCTTTTTGGCTCCCGCTCTCATAGAAAGTTGCTCCAGTAAAGCGGTTTTCCCGCTTCCACGCGTTCCGGTGATAAACATTGCACGGTCATCACTTCCTGTATCGATCATTGCATGATCAAAAAGATAAAGTATTCTTTCACGCCCAAAGAAAACACCCGGCTTTCCACCAAATATAGGAGTAAATGGATTTGCGAACATTGGTTATGACCTCCTGTTTACTTACCTGTCTGATCTCTTTGTCAGTTTCTTCCTTTTCTGTAGATTATACGAATATATACGTTATCTGTCAATTCTGTTTTTTCTGTATTATCTGCACCAACGCACCATTTCTGTAAACTGTGTAAAAAACAGCGCCTGAAAATGCGCTGTTTTTATCAGTTCAGAACCCCTCTTGGTCTTCTCGACAGTCCCTCATTTTTTACCAAATTACATGTTCGTTCCGAAAAATGTAGTCGACCGTATTGATATGCTCTTTCTGCTTTCCCCGTCCGATACATAATCGCCCACAGCGATCACACTGCCTGGATATTCGTTTTTGTGGGTGACTGCCAGAGTTCTGCGGATATGGCATTTTGCCGGTAACCGTTCGCTGTCAAAATCTTCGCGAATGCGCTTAAGCAAAGCCTTTTCCTCCAGTCTGCCGTAGCGTATGGTTCCCTGGTGCGGATTGGGCACATTGGTCAGATCCACCATATCGGCATTGATCTCTTCCTTCGGGCATTCCTCCGCAAAAGGACCGGCCCCATGACGCGTGAGATAGGTTCTTGTTACATAACAGCACTCGACCTCTGCTTCCACACCTTTTAAGTTCTCCCGGATCAGAGCAGCAGGATTGCGCAGCCCGGTATTGCTCGGCGTGGTATGGTGTGTGCGTTCTCTGTGCGAACGATCCAGCAGCAGTCCCTGTCCGTTTTCAAAGATCAGAGTATCGTACTCTTGCATGATCTCGCCGCATCGAAGTATTGCGATCCGGCTCATGTCGCGCAAGTCACAGATATAATTTTCGATCAGACCGGGATCCTCTGTGATCTCCTGCCACCGCCCCGGTATCTCCGCTATCCCGTTCTGTGCAAGCCGCATCAACATTTGCTCTTTACATTCCGTATTCAGATACTCCCGGATCTCGTCATCCGACATCGACAACAGTTCTCCGATATACAATCCCTGTCGCAACAGTGTCTCCCAGATTCCCAGACCGCAGCTACCGTGTCTTGCATTTCCCCTGCTCTCCTCCAGGATCTGATTGGTGATCATATCGAAAGGTGTGGTGACCGGGCATTCCGGATCCATAAAGATCTGAAATCCTTTCGCGCCCTTTCCGAGCAATTCATCATACTCCGACATAAAGACCATCGGATTGACGATGAAGAACCGCGGCAGCCAAGTATCCGCACCGGCCAGTGTACCGGATCCGAAATGATGGAACACATGCCGTATCCCTTCGGGAGAGGTGACGGTATGTCCGCGCTGTGCCCCGCCGTTCGCCGGGATCACCAGCGTCTTGCGCTCTGCGGATAAAGATCGGGCTGTAAAATAATCGGTCATCAGACCTTTGCCTTCATCTCCGTAATTTGCGCCGATCACGATACGGATCTTTTTCATACGATCACCTTCTTTCGTCATCTGATCAACACCTCAGACACAGGGACGGTTCTTTTGTCTGGTCTATTTCAGACAGTAGAACCGTCCCCCTGTCTGGTTTACCAGCTGATCTCTTCCTGCTTTGCGGCTACAACAAATGCACCTGCTCGCTTGTCTTCTTCCGCTCTGGCGGTTACGATGCGGATGATCTGATCCGCAATGTTTGCGATGTCCGTCACCTTGAAGTGTTCCTGATCCATCACCTTTTCCCAGGTGCGGATATAGCTTCCGTCTCTGCAGCTGCCGTGTTTTACAAAGAGATGATAGACATCATACTTCTCCTGCACCTGCGGATACAGCTTGGAGGTTTCCACATCATCGGTCACCGGTCTGCCGGTGATCTGCGCCAGTCTCTTACCCGGAAGATACGGATTGATGCCTTCATCACCCATTGTGATGATGATACCCTTGCGTCCGCGTTTCCAGGCATCCAGCTGTACATGCTCCAATCCGAAATACCATGCTGCGGTGTAGGATTCAAATCCGTTACCGCCACCGCCGAATTCGAAATATACCTTGTCCAGCTGTTCCGCGATACGGATATCCGATTCAAACTGGGATACCTGCAACGGACATCTGTCGTATGCAAAATCGCCGATACCCATCACCATAAACTCCACATCATTCACCTTTTCATAGAGTTTGGTCATAATGATGTTCAGCTGCTTTGCCACTTCCACCGCCGCCTGTCCCATAGAACCGGTCACATCCAGCGCCAGGATCACGGGGATGGTTGCCGGATGCTCCTCATTATCGCAGCACTCACGCATCACATCCTTCGGATCCAGCATCGGATCGATCGTTCTGGCGGTGAACATTTCCTGATTACTGATATTGCCGGCCAGACTGCCGTTTGCTCCGACGGTCCTGCCCTTTCTTTGAGAATACTGTCGAAAAGTATCATCTCTCCAAGCTCCACATCCCATAGTTGTCTCCTTTCCGGTACCTATGTACCATACACCTCATCCGGCCTTCGGCCACCTTCCCCTCAAGGGGAAGGCAAGCACTTAACTTACCCCATTGTCTTTACTTCGTTGCATCTGCATCATCTTCTTCGGAAACATCTTCATCAAACAGACCTTCAAACAGTCCGTCACCGAATCCCTGTCCCATCATCAGAAGCGGAAGTGCATCGGCCAGGCCGCCGTTCTTTCCCTTCATCATCTGGGAGAGCATCATATACTTCATAATGTTTCCGGGCTTCTTTCCGCTCTTCATACCATTGCCGAACATGGATACGATCTTTCCGTAGAAGTAGGTGTTACCCATAAAGATGTACCGTTCCGGAATGATCTGTTCCATAGTGGAGTCTTCATAGTTGACTGCAACGATCCGGTCTTCCTTAACTTCCACCACACACTTCGGCTTGTTGTTCGCAAGAATGATATCGCCGGTCTTTACTTTGTTGGTCGGCATCACGAAGAAGAATTCCTCTCCGATGTCAAATACAAAGCTGCTGCAGTTTGTCAGGCGTCCGGTCTTGCTGTCATAGGTCCGGTATCCGTTGGAAGTCTTGATCGCAATACCACCATCCATAGACAATCTGCACATCCCCGGTGCAATCTTTCCAAGCATTCCGTTAAATAATTCGCTCATAGAGATCATCCCCTTTCTTATTATCTGTTTGATTATATCTCCGTTGTGGTTATATCATATATTCATTTCGATAATATGTCAAGTTATATTTTTCAAAAAGTTTTCAATAGTTCTCAAAAAAAGAAAAAGCCCGCTAGGGGCCATTCATTTTCATCAAAAAAACAGGGCGCCGCAGCACCCAATTTTCTCATTGTTCCAGATAATCCAATATGCCGTTGATAATCTCCGGTGTCGCGTACCCGTTTCCTTGCGGACCTTTTCGGCCATACATCAATGCCATTGCAAAGTTGTCCGCCATACACTCTTCCGGATCGATCACATAATCCGTGTTTTTACCGAAGACATCGTCAAAGTTGGATGTCTGCTCCGGCGTATAATACACATCACTTCCGTCGATCGGAACCAGCGCCGTTGTCATATAGCGAAAGAAACTGTCACCTTCGTTCTCAAAATGCTTCGTTGTAACCAATGCGGTATAACAATCCACTTCTTCTCCATCGATCAAAAAAGTGCTGTACGCATTGTGATGCTCCACATCCGGATTGCTGATGAAATATTCCTCCACCGAAGGCGGTATCTCATAATCCACATCCTGCACGGTAAAATGGATCAGTTCATACATTTCCGCCCGAAATTCCGGATTGCTCCTGGTCAAGCAATGAAACAATTCGTGACATAACAGTTCCCGGAATATATCATATCCCTGCGGTGACATCTCTGCCACCATAAAACCGTAATCCCCCAGATAAACCTGCGTTCCGTGGGTATACCCCGCCGATCCGCACTCTTCTGCCTGCGTTGTTTTGACAAATACCACGGGTTCCAGATCCGGAAGGGTATATCCGTTTTCCCAAAGTTCCAATTCCAGATCCTTCATCGCCCGGTCCAGCAGTTCCAGATCTTCCTCGGAAAATTCCTGTACCTGCTCTTCGGAAAACTCCAGATAATCCTCCATCTGCGCATCATGCATCTGCATCTTATAATCCAGATCGTTCTGTGTAAAACCTTCATAATACGCTTCATTCGACAGCAGGAGTTCGATGCCTTCCTCTTTTGTCGCGCAGGAATATCGGATCTGCGGTTCCATTCCTTCCGGCAGTTCTTTGGATTCGGTATCGTCCGCCTCCGTTACAGTCGGCGTACTTACCGGTTCTGTCGGTTCCACCGCACTTTCTTCCACCGGAGGCTCTTCGGTAACCACACTGCCCGTCTCTGCTTTGTTGCTGCATCCTGTCAAAAACAGTGTTCCGGTCAGCATCGCCCCAAAAATATATCGATTCACTTTTTTCATTTTCGTCCCCTCATTTTCCAATCGCATTTTCCCAATTATATAAAACTTTCCCGGAGAATACAATTGCAAATGGCCAAGGGAACAATCTTTATTCTTCGTCCGCGATCAGCTTGATCATTGCGGTGTACTGATATGCCAATGTTTCGTCATGTAAAAATGCAATAATGCCGTCTACCGGCGCGGTAAGTGTCTGCCGCACTTCTGCGGTGTAAGGATCTGTGATCACTGCCAGTTCATCCCCGGCGCAGACATGAGCTCCGGCCCGTACATGGCTTTCAAAGAAACCGGAATGCTCTGCCCGCAGACTGATAAACGAGGAACTTTCCACTACACGGGAGATATAGCCTTCATAACCGCGGTGCTCCAGAATATCCTGCTTGGACATAAAGTTCAGAATAGCCGCGCAAGCCTGCGCCGCACTGTCTTTGTCAATCGATCCGGTACTGGTCGTGTATAATGAAAATGCATCCGTATCCCAGATCTGCCAATTGTAATTGAGCGTTGCCGTATCAAACGGACGCGGATTATGCAACACTACATACGGCAAACCAAAGCTCTTTGCCAGTTCCACATCTTCCCGGCCGGTCTTCATCATACGCACCTGCGGCACAAAATTTCCCGGCATATAGAACGATGCCATCTGCACACCATAGCGATATCCTTTGATCTTTTGAAAGATTCCGTCCGCGATCCGCTGCGTCGTTTCTCCTTCATTATACCCCGGAAACATACGATTGATATCCGTATTATCGATCGTCCAGAATCGTTTCTTGGTATTGACGGAATACGGATTGGCACAAGGGATCACCAGGATCTGCTTTCCCTTCTTGATCCTTCCCTGTTCTTCCATTCGCATCAGCTGTCGGATCAGCCGGGAACATGTATAGATCTGCTGGTACTCATTGCCGCGCATACTTCCGATGATACATATACTTTCTTCCCCTTCTCCGAAAATGAATCCGTTCACCCGAAAGTCATCCCGGTACAATGCATTGATCCGAAACAAAACCTCTTCTCTCATCCTGCGTACACTTCCTTTTTCAATATCCTTCCCATCAAAGAACCTTCTTCCACGATCGGGTACTCTCTGGTCGTAAACAGCCAGCCGTCGCCCGGCGCTTCGATATGCGCCAGCACTTTACCGCCCAACGGATCGATGATACTTCCGATCCTCTGACCTTTTTCCACCATCGTTCCATGCTCACACTCTTTTACATACACCCCGGAGATCGGAGCATTCAGATAATAAACATCATCGCCTTTCTGATCATACGCGATCACCGACTTGCCTACCTTCTTCACGATTCCGCTCCAGATTCCCAGCTTTTTCATTAACGAAAAAATACCGTCCGTCATCTGCAGACCGTATTCCCGCGTGATACGCATTCCCACGCCCATCTCGATCACCAGTGTAGGAACATGGATCGAATTCAGACTGTATGCAAAAGTAGATTCCAGAACCGTACTGTTTCCGTGCACCCACACCAGATCCATATTGGAATCCTGCGCAAGCGGAACCAGCAGATCCTTATGCATTTCATTGATGCGGATCTGCGGAACTTCCGTCAAAAAAATATTGCTGGCATGAATATCCAGGCACAGCGATGCTCCCGCACAGTCTTTCAAGATCTTCGATGCCATATATTCATTCATATCTCCGTCACGGTTTCCCGGAAAGATACGATTCATATCCAGATCAAATGCCGGAATGCCGCGGCTGATGGAATCAATACCGATCGGATTCATCGCCGGATAAATATCCACGATACCTTTCAATCGTTCCGGTTCTTCCAAAATACGTCTCGCCAGTTCATAACAAACATACTGCCCTTCCAGCTCATCCCCATGAATCCCCGTAACCACGCAGATCCGCGGTGCATCCTTCGGACACTCTTTTGGAGCCAGACGATGTTTTTGAATAAACAGATGCTCATCCACCGGCATCTCCGCTTCCGCAATCCGAATCACCTGATCAATAACCGCTTCCGTCTGGATGCTCTCTGTTTGTATATTTTCCATCATTTCCTACCTTATCTCCTCAACCTGTACACAAATATTCTGGTTCTGCTTTGCCTTCCCGTTACATCCGGTAAACATTCCCTGATTGATCAGGCAGTCCCGATAATCTCTTCCGACTGCAATGCGGATATGATCTTCACCGATCACGACTTCATTGGTCGGATCCAATGCGATCCACTTTGCACCGTCAAAGAGTTCTACCCATGCGTGGGATAAACCTTCCCCCAGCATCATTCCCGTAACGTACCGACATGGAATATGCTCCATACGCAACAACGAAAGCAGGATATGCGCATAGTCCTGACATACACCGCATCCCTGAACAAAGGCTTCCTCTGCGGTAGTCGCGATCTGCGTCGAGCCGCTTTGGTATTCATAATCTTTATGTAACCGCTGCATAAAATACATCGCCGCAGCCAGGCGATCCTTTGAACTTTTTACATCCGCAAAAAGTTTTCGCATTTTTTTATGGTATTCCCGTATTCCGGCACCGGGCCTTGTATGATCCGTCTGATATCGAAAGATTGCGGCATCGGTTTCCGTATCTTCCGATTCATACTCTGCCCGCCCGCATTCTGCTTCTCCCGTTACATCGATTAGGAATGCATTATGCTGTTCCGCGCACAAACCATATATACATTCATTTCCGAAAGCATCATAGGACCGGCTGATAAAGCGATTCGGAAATACTTCATAAGCAATATTGTGGATCTTTTGTCTGCTGTTATCCTTCGGCAGGCATTTCAGCGTAAAGCGATGGTCTTTGACCGGCACATCAAAATCGATCTTCATCCGATAATGAAAACGCAGCCGTTTCATTCCAGTAACGCTTCGATCTCCTGTACCAGTTCTTCATGATCCAGCACATCTTCTTCGATCAGATAATTGATATGCGCCAGTCGCTTGCTGCTGAAATGTAATCCGGTCCTGTCGATCCTTCGATTGAGTTTGACGATCTCTCTCTTCATCTCCTTTTTATCCAGATGCATACGGGCATAAATATCAATTCGCTCGATCCGTTTTCCGAGCTTGATAATGCTCCGTACATGTTCATCATCCACGGAATCATCTACAATCCCCCAGAATGCAACGATATTGTCTCTCACCCGCTGTAACTCCAAAAGCGGTGCGTCCGACTGCTTTGCTTTGTTCATCGCATATACCGCCATCTGAATGTAGGAGAGCGTAACGCTGCCGATCTCTTCCCGCAGTACGATCGCATTATCATACGCTCTGGTCAGATTCGAAATAATGGAGTTGGGATCTTCTTCGTCAAAACAATAACGCCTTGCAAAATCCGCGGCAGACAGATAAATATTCGGGATCTCCTGTCGTTCGCAAAAATCCGCATATTCATCTTCTTCCAGATCGATCATCGAATCGTAACGATCCGCAAAGATCTTTAATGTTGTATAAACCCGTTCACTGTATCTTCCCAGCCAGTACAGCCGGTCAGAATGTTCTACTGAGATAATACCCATGTATCTTTAAAACCTCCTCCCTGTGACGAATTGACGATAAAGGAATCCGGATTTCTGGAAAAACGCGTCAGTCCGCTTTTCCATACCATCGGTTCATCTGCCATTAATACAAACGCTCGCAGATCGGCTTTTCTCGGAACAAATTCGCCCTGTTCCAAAATATCGATATCCAAAAAGTCGATCACTTCCTGCGCGATAAACCGTCTCGGTTCCGCTTTCAACAATGCGATAAAATCTTCTTTTTCCTGTTTGCTCATCTTATTGGCAAAGACTACTCCGTACCCGCCGGCCTCTGCCACATCCTTTAATACCAGATCATCAAAATGCGTCAGTACATAATCCATATCTTCCGGATAAAACGGCAGGTATGTCGGCGCATTGCTAAGGATCGCATCTTCCCCGAGATAATACTTGATCATCTTCGGTACGAAATAATAAATCCCTTTATCATCCGCCACACCGTTTCCCGGCGCATTCAAAAGCGCTACATTTCCTTTACGATACACATCGTAGATATGGGGTATACCGATCACGGATTCTTCCAGAAAATTCATCGGGTCCAGATACTCATCGGAGATACGGCGATACACCGCTCCTACCTGTTCCTTCTTTCCGGAATAATCGATAAAATACAGATGATCATTTTCCACCGTCAGTTCGTGTCCGCTGGCAAGATGCGCCCCGGTCTGCTCCGCCAGAAACGAATGCTCAAAGTATGCTGCGTTAAATCGTCCCGGTGTCAGGATCACGGTATGTCCGCCGGTATTCACATAGTCAAAAGTTTTACGCAGCAGTTTTGCATAGTTGCGATTATCCTCGATATGATTCCCGTGAAAGGTCTGCGGCGAGCATTTTCTGCATAAATCTCTTGCGATCATCGGATAGGATGCTCCCGACGGTACACGCAGATTGTCCTCCAGGATATACCAGCTTTTATCTTTCGCCTGTACCAGATCGATCCCGGAAATATGCGTGTAGATTTCTTTGGAAGGCATCACCTTTTCACATTGCGTCAGATAACCGCTTCCCGAATAAACAAACTCCTCCGGTACGATCCCGTCTTTAATGATCTTTTTGTCATGATAAATATCTTTGATAAACAGATTTAACGCCTGAACACGCTGCTTTAACCCTTTTTCCAGAAACGAAAACTCCTCTGCACCAATCACGCGCGGGATCGTATCAAACGGAAATAACTGTTCCCGAAACTGATTATTTTTGTAGATGCCGAATTTTACTCCGTATCTCGCCAGCAGTTCATTGACTGAATCAGAGTACTGACAAAGTCCTCTGGTATCCATCGCATTACCTCTCTTTCCGAATTCCTGTTAATATGCCAGTTTCCTGTTCACTACATGTTTCAATTCCATTCCATGGGTGTACCGATACAGATTATCCAAACACAATTCCACGACTTTCTTTCGATTATAAGAATCTTCCAGTTTTCCTGCGGCATGCGGCGTAATGATCACATTCGACATCTCCCAAAGCGGAGAATCTTTCAGCGGTTCTTCTTCAAACACATCCAGTCCTGCGCCACCGATGATCCCTTCCTGCAGTCCGTCGATCAACGCATTGGTATCTATGGTGCTGCCACGCCCTGCATTGATCAGGATCACTCCTCTTTTCATTTTTCCTATCATTGCTTCATCGACAATATGTCTGGTCTGTTCGCCTCCCGGAAGCGCCATTGCGATCACATCCGCACGACCGATCACCTGCTCTGCTTCCTCTGTAATATATTGCTCATCAAAAATATTACTGTTACATTTTTTGGTTCGTTTGATCCCGATCACACTGCATCCCATCGCTTTCATAATACGCGCATAATGGGTTCCGATGTCACCGGTACCGTAAACCAGTACGGTACTTCCGGATACGACGCGCATCCTTTGTTGCAATTCCCACCGATGCTGTAATTGCTGCAAAAAATAGATCTGGATCGAACTTGCCAGACTCATGGTCAGTGCAACCATATGCTCGGCAACCGCATTGCCGTATGCTCCGGAAGCATTCGTCAGCATTGCATTCGGAGACAACACGCCTTCTCTGCAATAGTTTTCCGCACCGGCCCACCCGATCTGCAGCCATTCCAATTCTTTACTCTTTGCAAGTTTGTCGGTTTCGATCATACCGATGATCACACTTGCATCTTTTACATCCGACGGATCCTGAAAACACAGATCATAGGTATCGTTCGCATTTTCAATCGCCTGATAGAATAACTTTTTTTCCTCTTCTTCCAGCGGAAGCGTGACCGATATTTTTTTCATATTTCCCCCCGTATGCTCTTAACACTGTTGATGTACTCCTTCTGCGGTTTTGGATCATGCGTACTGTCATAGACAGGGTAAAGTTGATCACAAAGTAGATCAATGCCGCACTGCCAAACAATACAAAGACATCCGATACATTGATGGTATTGGTCCCGTTGTAACGATTTGCAACCGACAGGATCTGTTTTGTTCTCGCCATCAGCTCGATCACAGCGACATTTGCCAAAAAGGAACTGTCCTTGATCGTTGTGATCACCTGACTTAACAATGTCGGAATGATCGCCCGAAATGCCTGCGGTAAAACGATATACCACATGATCTGTACCATCGAAAAACCCTGCGACTTACCGGCTTCGATCTGTCCCGGTGCTACGGAATTCAGTCCGCCGCGTACGATCTCGGCGATCACACCGGAGGTATAGAGGATCAGTGCAACGGATGCCTTAAACAGCAGTTTATTGTTTACCGAAGACAGTCCGAACATCTGACGATCCATAAACTTCGGACTCGGGCAAAATACCAGGCAGATAAAGATCCAAAACAACAGCGGTGTATTGCGAAATAATTCGATATAGATACTTGCGATCCAATGAAAGACTCCGGTCACTTTCGTCACACAGTAATTTCGGAGCATGGCCAATACCGATCCGTATGCAATACTCACCAAAACTGCAACTACCGAAATGATCAGTGAAAACATGGTACCGGTCAGTAAAAATTTCAAGATCGCCGGATCTCTCAACATGGACAAACTATTTGCAAATGTATTCATAAAATCCTCCTGATCGGTTTTTCTACACGACTGCTTTTCGATCCCGCAGTTTCAAAGATCTCTCCCACATCGTTGCCAGTGTGGATAGCGGAAAACAAAGTAAAAAGAACATCGCTCCGCAGACGATATATGCCGGAGCATAAGACCCTCCGGTGTTTTCTCCTGTTACAAAGCTGTAGGTTAAGGACAACAGATCCGCACCACCGACAATATACAGGCAGGATGTATTCTTGATCATATTTACGATCGTATTGACCATCGGCGGCAGGATCACTTTGATACTCTGCGGGAGAATGATATACACCATCTTTCCGAAATAACCAAATCCCTGCGCCTGCGCTGCTTCAAACTGTCCCTTGGGAATCGATTCGATGCCCGCCCGGATCACTTCTGCCATGTATGCGCCTGTATATATTCCCAGTGCAAGTATTCCGGTAAAGATGATTCCCTGACTATGTCCCGAAAATGCAAGTGCGTAATACAAAAAGCACATCTGCAAAAGAACCGGGGTATTCTGTATCGCTTCTACATAAATGCGACTGAGAAAAACCGGAAGTTTTTTACCGCTGCTTCCCATCAAACCGAAGATGATCCCCAAAACCAAGGATAGTACCAGCGCCGCACCGGCCGTCTTTACCGTATTGCAAAGTCCCAGTAAAAAGGTTCCGCGGTAGATCCATATTTTTTCCCACGCTCTGCTTGAAAACAATCCCGACATCGTTATCCTCCCATTTATACAAATGCGGCGCAGAACTAGCTTCTGCGCCGCATCTCATTCGTTAGATTTCCGGACCGTTTGATCAATCCAAACTATTTTCAGAAATCAGCGCTTCAATTGTACCATCTGCCAGATATGCTTCGATCATCTTCTCGCAAACGCCGGAAAGACCGGATCCCTTGGCAGTGGCAATACCATATTCCTGCGGAGCAAACTTGGCATCAATATAGGAGCGGCCTTCCGTACGATAGATGGCCAATATGGACTTATCTACACAGAATGCATCTACCTCTCCCGCACTCAATGCCGTAGAGATGGTCGGATAATCATCGTACTGCTGGAACTTGACACCATCCGTCCAGGTTGCCGGATCAAAGGATTCCGGATCAAACTCAGCACCCTCGATCACACCTGCATCGATCATTGCACTCACCAGTGACTTTGCAGAAGTGGAACCGGAAGATACTCCGACCGTTGTATCTTTCAATCCTGCCAGATCCGTGATCCCGCTGGCATCCTCCACCAATACACTGACATAATCCGTATAATACGGTGTGGTAAAATCCCAGCTTTCTTTTCTTTCATCCGTAATGGTAAAGGTTGCAAGTACACAATCAATATCTCCGGAATCCAAAAGTTCGGTTCTGGTTGCTGCTGTTACAGCAGTATACTCCACATCCACACCAAGTTCTTCCGCCAGTTTCTGTGCAAGAGAAATCTCCATACCCGAATATTCTCCGGTAAGCGGATCCTCGTATCCAAAACCGAGAACCGCATTTTTTACACCAACACGCAACACTCCACGATCAACAATTGCCTGCACATCTTCCGGATATGCTTCTGCGGTATCTGCCGGCGTATCCGCCGTTGCTCCTGCATCTCCTGTTAAATCCATCTCCGGTGCAGATGCTTCTGCCGTCTGTGTTACCTCACCGGCTTCACCACAAGCCGCAAGTCCTAATACACCCATCAGGGTGATCGCTGATAGAATCTTCTTTTTCATAATTTTCATCCTCCTTAATCCGGTGTCTCTCCATACACCTTATTTATCTGCATCCGTATCCGGATCCCTGCAGTAATCCTTCTTCGGTCACATTTATCTGATGATCTTTCCCAAAAACTGTTTTACGCGTTCATGTTTCGGATCTGTAAAAAAGTGTTCCGGTGTCCCGCTTTCCAGGATCTGACCGTCTGCCATAAATACCACTCGATCCGCAACCTGTCTGGCAAATCCCATTTCATGCGTAACCACTACCATCGTGATATTTTCTTTCGCAAGTTTGATCATTACATCCAATACTTCCTGTATCGTTTCCGGATCCAACGCCGATGTCGGTTCGTCAAATAAGATCACTTTGGTTTGCGCACACAACGCTCTTGCAATTGCGATCCTCTGTTGCTGTCCTCCGGACAATGTGGTCGGATACACATCCGCTTTGTTTTTCAGTCCCACCACATCGAGATAATGATACGCCAGTTCCTCTGCTTCTTTTTTACTTTTGTGATGCAGCTTTATCGGAGCCAGTGTCAGGTTTTGCAGAACCGTCATATGCGGATACAGATTAAACGATTGAAAAACCATCGATGTTGTTTCCCGCACAAGCTTGACCTTATTCTTGGATGTCAGTTCTTTTCCGTCAATGTACACATGTCCGCTGGTTGGCTCCTCCAAAAAATTCATGCAGCGAACCGTTGTGGATTTCCCCGACCCGGAAGGCCCGATGATCACAAGTTTTTCGCCTTCTTTGACTTCAAGATCCACATCCTTTAACACATGCAGATCTCCGAAGTATTTGTTGACTTTTTCTAACTTGATCATCATCGTTCCTTCCTACTAAGATGGGAGAATATAGCAAAAGCGCTTCACCTCTTAATAGAGATAAAACGCCCTTGTTATCA
The DNA here is from genome assembly GCA_946403625.1 of uncultured Lachnospiraceae bacterium. Taxonomy (GTDB): domain Bacteria; phylum Bacillota; class Clostridia; order Lachnospirales; family Lachnospiraceae; genus NK4A136. Next base: position 27,865 of record CAMJAP010000006.1, on the reverse strand, counting down.
TCACTAATGCTTTTATTGCTTTGTAAAAAATATTTACCTATCTTGGTAAAAAAACAGGGCCCATACATTTTTGTATGAGCCCCTTTGCTTTTATGTTGCTAGTCTAGCAGTTTTTCCATATTCTGTCAATGCTTTTTGTTGAACTTCTACAATTAAATTTGAAAGATAAATTTACCGAAGCTTTCCGGGCTATCCCCAATAATACAGATGATGCAAGCGATGTACGATCTCATTGGAATCCGAAGCAACATTCTCTCTGGTACTTTCCGCATGCACCACCTTCACAAAATCGTATTTCACTTTCAGATAATCTATCATATTTTCTACCGTTGCATTTTTATTATAGATCTTGATGTAACGATACCCCGGATAATCCTCGGAAGGATAATTTTTTATTTTAAAGATCTTATCATAACCGGCATCTTCCAATGCTTTCTGCAATGCAAGCACTCTTTCTTCCGTATCGATCAGCATATAATAGACTACGGCATGTTCCGCAGGTCTTTCTTTTTTCAAATAATTTCGATACGGAGAACGATGCAGTTTATCATATATCTTTTTCTCCGCTTCATTTTTCGCTTCTTCATAATAGATCAACAACACATCTTCCAGGATCACCGTAGTAAACAAACGAAAATCTTTTTCATGAATAAATCGTTCCAGTTCCGTTGCACGATGCGGCGAGATCACATACACTCTGGGATAACTGTTTTCATTCATGTCATACAGGATTGCTCCATCCATTGCAACGATCGGCAGACGCGGCCGGATATCCCCCATCGCTTCCAGATAAGACGCCGGTGTCAGGCCGGTCTTAAAAGTCAGATGCATTCCTTCTTCCAAAAGCGCGTTCAGTGTAAAACGACTAAACGGTGTCAGATGTTCCCCATTACTGCGCAGCACTTCATCCATCTCTGCAATAAACAATACTTCTTTTTGTATCGTTCCATGAAAATGAATGATATTGATCAGCAGACCGAGCGCGATTCCGATCAGCGTATCCAGGCTGCGATCAAACACAAAGAACAGCGGATTTTTATCTGCCAGATGATTGACCACGATACTCAGATAAACAACACATGAAAAATACGATGCATTTTTCTTTTGCAAAAGTACTGTTGTATAAATGATCGGTATGATGATCAATGATAATACGACATAATGCAGCATACCATATCCCAGATCGCACACATACATCATAAAAAGAATAAACACCAGTCCGTACAATGCGCCAAGTGCCGTACCAATGGTCCGCTGCAACGCGTTTTGTATCGTGTCTTTATTCTGTGACTGAATACACCAAAGTACGGCCAACGCAGAATAAAACGGTGTCCCCTGTTTTCCGCGTATAAAATAGATCACAAAACAAAGCAACACTCCGATCGCCGATTTGATAATACGCATTCCGATCTTCGGAAGTTTCATATTCTTTTGTTCGGATGCCTTTGTTGTTTTCATGATTCCTGTCAAAAATATACGATACGAAAAAGTACTTTTTCATAAAACAAAAAGGGTGCCTGTTTCCAAGCACCCTTGCATATTGCCATTCTATCACATACTTTCGGATTTTCCAATCCTTTTTGCGATGTCCTGCGATCAGCTGACTTTCTCAAAATCCTGCTTACCGTGTTTGCAGATCGGGCAGATAAAATCATCCGGCACTTCTTCGCCGACATATTCATATCCGCAGATGCGGCAGCGCCATACAGTCTGACCATCCGCTGTCTTACCAACCGCTTCCGGCTTCGGCTTGATGTTGGACTGATAATATTCGTAGGTAGCCGACTTGGCATCGGACAGTACATCCATATCCGTTACCTGCGCCAGGAAAATGGTATGGGTTCCCATATCCACGGTTTCCTTTACCCATGCTGCGATATACGCATTGGTACCCTTGGTGATGATCATGCAGTCATTGGCTCCGCGCTTGCAATCCGTAAAGGATGCAAATTTGTTAACATCACGACCGGACTGGAATCCGAAATTTTTGAACAAGGAAAAATCCGCATCCTCACTGATAATGGATACCGTAAATTTCTTTGTCTCCATGATCATATCGTGGGTGTAGTTGTTCTTGTTCACCGCAATACTGATCACATTGGGATCGCTTGTCACCTGGATCGCCGTATTGATGATACAGCCGTTGTCTTTGCCGTCCTTCTGCGCTGTCAGTACAAACAATCCGTAACTCAACTTGTACATTGCTTTTTTGTCCATCGTAGTAACCCTCCTCTTTATAATAATATAAAATTAATGCCACTTTCTTAACAAATAGATGAAGCCGAACAATCTTGCGGAAGGCTCGCCCCATGAGCCGCGGAAACCGACATGCAGGCTCGGTACTTTGTTTCCGTCTTCCTGCGCGCGCATCTGCAAGTGCTTCTTTGCCAGCTCTGCGGTGATCGGTACTTCGATCACATACTCTTCCTGATTGCCGGTGTAATGCAGTCTCTTGCGGAAGATCTCTTCATCATCCAGACATACGCACAACAGTTTTCCGTTATCTTCACGAAGCAGATGCAGTTCCAAAAGCAGTTCTGCATTTTCTTCCGCTTTCATATAATATGCAAAGAAACCATTGGCTCTTGCAAAACGGGATGTTCCCTGATCCGTCGTACCCACGGTATCTTTCTCATCCATCGCATGGAAATCATCGTTTTCGTACTGTCCGTAGCCCGGCTGTACCGTATCCAGGATCGCATTACGACGCTTCTCTTCCTGCGCCCGTTTCTGCTGCAGATCTCCGGCATCTCCTGCCGCTGCGCTCTGATCCATAAAGTACCAATAGATACCGTAGCGTTCTCTGGTCTTGCGATAATGCGGACGGAATGTCAGTTCCCGATCCACACCGCGCAACACGAATCGCAGGTCCTCTCCCTGACGCTCCATATGTGTATCAATGTTTGCGATAAAGTCTGCTACGCTGCCGTCAGCGACATTTAAAAATTCATTGCCGGCGATCTTATTGGTCGGGATCGTTACATCCACACCGGTATGACCGTCGATCATATTCTCGGTTCCCAGATCCGCAGACAACAATACCGGTCCGTATGCAAACGCAAATACCGTATCACAATCCGGCAGACTCTTTGCGATCACCTTACTCTTGCAGATCAAAGCAAAAGTCTCGCCGTCTTTCCATTCGCCGTCCAAAACATAATAGCCGTTTTCTTCCGTTACTTTTTTCTCTGTTCCGGAGATCGCGGTCTCCTTTGCCCATTCGGGAATACGGATCCGCACCTTAGCCTGCTTTACATCGCCCTGCAAAACACTGACGGTAAAATCTACCGCATCCTTTGCCGGAACTTCCGAGCGCTGCGCCAGACGAATGCCCAGATCCTCATCGGTTACTTCCGAAGAGAAAAACAGATTCACGGTGATGCTGTCACGATCTTTGAAATAAATACTGTCATTCAGTTTGGTAAAGTTTTCCATACCACTGCCGGTGCAGCACCAGAACTTGTCAAACTCCGTTCCGTATACCTTGTAGTATCCCGAAGCCATGGGCTGGAAGTACATGGTCATTCCGGTTTCCGGATTCTGCGAAGACAGGATCGCGTTGATCAGCGTATTTTCGTAGTACTTTGCATACTTCTTATCGCCGGTGATCATAAAAAGCTTGCGCGTCATCTTCAGCATATTGTAGGTGTTGCAGGTTTCGTTATTGCAGTTGGTACGCTCGGTATCGAGAATATCATCTTCTCCGAAATGCTCCCACTCGCTGTTACCGCCGGTCGCATAGGTATGATGTTCCGTTACCATCGTCCAGAATTTTTCTACATACTCCAGATAGGTCGTATCGCCAACCGTCAGATAACGGTTCAATGCGCCCAAAAACTTCGGGATCGTCGTATTGGCATGACGATTGTTCAACGCATTCTTTTCACCGGAAGCCACCTTGATAAACAACGCTTCTTCATCAAAAAGATGTGCTGCCTCCAGATGTTCCTTCTTTTTCGTAAACTGATACAGATCATAAAGCGCATCGTTCATTCCGCCGTATTCGATGCCGAGTACCGTACGGTGCGTATCCTCCGACCAGGCGGATGCGCGCGCATAGGTCCAGTCACCGATGCCGCTGCCCAGAGTCAGCGCCGGTTCATATTTGGTAAAACGATATACATTTACCACACCGTCCAGGATCTTGTGCATCGTGTACCAGGGTACCCATGCTTCCGTGATGATGTTGGTCTTGTTCTGCTCCACCAGATCAAACTGCAGTTCCACATTTTCCGGATCTTTGATGATCGCGCCGAAAACAAATCCCGGCTTGCCCTTGGAATGTGCCTGGCACTCCAACAGTGCATCAATGATCTTTTTGATCTTTGCAAACAGGATCTCCCGGTCTGCAGAGGAACACTGCACATTGGCATAGGCCTGTGCCACCGCAGTCAGATAATGCCCCAGCGTATGTCCGCCGATCAGCATGTTTTCCCATCCGCCGTAACGCATCTTGGGAGATGCCAGCCCTGCGGTCTCATAAAAGCCCGCCAGCAGCCGCTCCTCATCCAGTTTCTTCAGATATGCAACATCTTTCTCAAATGCATTTACACAATAAGGATCGAGCATTCTCACCTGATCCAATCCGTACGCTGTGGTCATTCGTCCCCTCCAAAAACATTTTCTTATTTTTTGATCCGGTCATACTTTCCGCATTCCGGTCACAAAAAAGTTTCTTACATGAATACCTTTCCATCTTACCATGTTTTGGTCGCAGAATCCAACAGAAAAAACCTCGCGAATGCGATTTTTTCGGCAATTTCGCGAGGCTCTGTGATTACTTCTTCAATATCTTCTTTGCCGCATCCATCAGTTCCCTGGCGGCAATCTCCGGATCCGGTGCTTTCATGATCGCCGAGACCGCACAGACACCGGCGATGGGGATGCCTTCCAGCACATCCAGGCGCTCCTTATTGAGACCGCCGATGGCATTGACCGGGATCGGAACCGCCTTACAGATCTGCGCCAGCGTTTCCGTGGAGGTCAGGATCGTCTTTACCTTGGTCGTGGTCGGATAGATCGCACCGACACCCAGGTAATCCGCACCCTGCTGATACGCCTCCGTCGCCTGTTCCACCGTCTTGGCCGTCGCACCGATGATCCAATCCTTTCCCAGGATCTTTCTGGCGATATCCACCGGCAGATCGCTCTGTCCGAGATGCACCCCTTCCACACCGGCTGCCAATGCCACATCCAGACGATCGTCAATGATCAGCGGAACATTGTATTTCTTTGTCAGTTTATGGACTTCTCTCGCCAGTTCCAGATATTCCCTTGTGGTACGCTCTTTTTCACGCAGCTGCACCAATGTCACGCCGCCGCGAAGTGCCGCTTCCACGCGGTTTAAAAACTCTTCCTTCTCATATCCGGTGCTGTCCGTTATAAAATACAGTGTTGTATCCATCGTCATATCCGTTATCTCCTCAAGTCAGATCTTTGATCTTCTTTCGTTCTTCCAACATCTCATCCGTCACCGTAGAGAGCCGGTCCATAAGATTTACGCCGAAACTGCCGCTCCCCTGCGGGGTCTCTGCCAGTTCTCCGCAGATCCCCAGCGTTACCGCTGCCATCACGGCTGCCGAAAACGCATCCTCCGCCACGGACAGATACGCTGCGCAGATGGCTCCCTGCATACAGCCGGTTCCCGTGATCGTTGCCAGCTGCGGTGAGCCGTTATCACAACCGACCACCCGCTCTCCGTCCGTGATCAGATCGGTCTTCCCGCTGGCCAGCACCACGCATCGGTACTTTTTCGCCAGTTCCTTTGCTACCGGGATCACATTCTGTTCCGCTACGCCACACGCCGCGTCCACACCGCTGGCATTGTACTGCGGATCGTAAAGCGCCAGGATCTCGGAATAGTTTCCCTTGATCACCGACGGCAGTGCCTTTTCAAACAAAGAAAGGGCATATTCCCGGCGGTTTGGCAGACAGGCCGCGCCGCACACATCCAGCACATACGGAACCTTCTTTTCCTTTGCCGCCCCGGCCGAGCGCAGCATCGATTCCATCCGCACATCCGTCAGGTTTCCGAGATTGAACAAAACAGCGCCTGCACTTGCCGTGATCTGCGGTGCTTCCACAGGATGTTCCGCCATCATCGGTCGTCCGCCGAGGGCCAGGATCGCATTGGCACACTGGTTGATCGAGATCGGATTGGTGATGCAATGGATCAGGGGGCGTTTCGTCTTTAATTTTTCAAGCAGTTCGTTTTCCACTCTCCTTACTCCTTCCGGACCTGATCACATAATAAACAATTGCGGCGATCACTGCAACAATAAGTGCTCCGTAGGAGAGACTGCCCCAGATGGCTCCCTCCAGTCCGAAGATCCCCGGAACAATGTGCAGCAATACAAACAGGATCGGTCCGATGGCTGCGATCGAAAGTGCATTGGACAGTATGGTGCTCTTATCCGTGTACACCTTGGAGTGCAGCATTTCCTGCATCCTTGCCAGCATTCCGTTATCCGCCAGTTTGCGCAGAAAGAAAAATGCGATACTTCCGCCGATCAGGGTACCGCAGGTAAAGGACGGTACATAGAACAGCCAGCTCAATCCTTCCCGGCCGCACAGATAGGTCATGACCGGATAGGACATCACCGCACCGATCAGTCCGGTTCCGATCACTTCGCCGAGTACTGCAGCAACCAGTTTTCCTTTGGACAAACGGTAGAACACACCGGACAGAAAGGCGCCGAATACCGCGCCGGTAAGAGCCAGCGGCGGGATCCCCATCAGCGTCATACGGATGATACCGATCAGGACTGCACAGAGCAGGGAATACCAGGGCCCCAGCAATACGGAACAGACAATGTTGATAAAATGCGCCATCGGGCACATTCCCTCCACGCGAAGGATCGGTGAGATAACTACGCCGAGTGCGATCAGCATGGAGAGTACGACCATTTTCAGTAAACTTTGAGAATTCTTCATTTCCTTTTCCTCTTTTTCAAATTTTACTTTATCAAAACAGATCTTCTGTTTTGCCGGTCGGGAATCTCTTTTCCCCTCTCACGCCGAAACACGGCTTCCCATCGCTCTTTTCGTATACAAGGCGCTCCCCTTGTATCCGTCCGGTTTCACCCGGATCCTTCGCTCTTCACACTCCTTCCGTATATCAAAAAAGGAAACCGATTTGGCCTCCTCATACGCATAGCAAGTATACAAAACTTCCCTACGTTGGCATTATCCAAATCAGGTTATCGGTCGAAGGTCCCACCTTCCTCTCAGCCTGTACTACAAGCTCCCGTCTTTTTCTTTTCGGCTTATTGTAATTGTTTTTCGCAGAAAATGCAAGCAGATTTTTTCGTCCGAAATGCAAGAACCTCCCCTTCTTTCTTGACATATAATAGGCATTATAATACTATATAACTATTAGAAATGGATAATAACATCCGTCAAAGACAGGAGACATTATGAGTGTTGAATCAGTAAGAACCAAAATCATGGAAGCCGCGTTAGATCTGTTTTCGGAAAAAGGATACGACGGTACATCCATCGATGAGATCGCCGTAGCTTGCGGAATGCAGGCACCGAATATATATAAATATTTCAAAGGCAAAAAAGAGATCTTTGATGTATTAAACGAAACCGCAGCCGAGAGTTACAAGAGCAATATGCGTATGACCACCGCGATCCTGGTGAATCTTCGCACCAAGGAAGAACTGAAAGATTTCAGTATGCGCCAGCTCCGGTATACCGTTGTTGATGAACGGGTACGAAAATTCCGCAAGCTGTTTACGATCGAGCAGTACCGAAATGACTTTATGCGGGCACAGGCATCGGATTATACACTAAACAACATCAAGAACCAGTACATCATCATCTTTTCCAATATGATGGAAAACGGAACCATTCCGAAATGTGATCCGGAAATGCTGGCGATGGAATATTGCGCACCGGTCACCCTTTGGATCCAGTTGTGTGACCGCGAACCGAAATATTGTGACGAGATCATCGAAAAAGCCGAGAAATACATCGACTTCTTTATCGAAAAAACATTTCCGACTGCATAATACAGATCCCAACGATTTTAAAAAGGCTGCCGCATTTGCGACAGCCTTCTTTTCATTCTGTGTTATTTCGTCCGGTTCTTATCCGAAGTATCTCTTCAGCAGACCTTCAAATGCCTTACCATGTCTTGCCTCATCACGAGCCATCTCGTGTACGGTATCATGGATCGCATCCAGGTTCAGAGCCTTTGCACGCTTTGCCAGATCGGTCTTACCTGCGGTTGCACCGTTCTCTGCATCTACACGCATCTCCAGATTCTTCTTGGTGGAATCGGTAACTACTTCGCCAAGCAGTTCTGCAAATTTTGCTGCATGCTCTGCCTCTTCAAAAGCAGCCTTCTCATAGTACATACCAACTTCCGGATAACCCTCGCGATAAGCCACGCGAGCCATTGCCAGATACATACCAACCTCAGAGCACTCACCTTCAAAGTTGGAACGCAGATCTGCAAGAATATCTTCCGGAACACCCTTTGCCACACCTACTACATGCTCGGATGCCCAAACCTTTTCTCCTGCCTGCTCCTTAAATTTTTCTGCCGGTGCATGACAAACCGGGCACTCTGCAGGCGGATTGTCGCCTTCGTGAACATAGCCGCATACTGTACATACAAACTTCATTTGAAACACCTCCTGGATTATGATTTTGTACCCCTCTCGAATACGCTTTCATTTTATTATGAATGCGTTATAAGGTCAAGTAATATATGTTACGAAACTGTAAATAATATTATAGTGAAATTCACTTTTTTCAAGCCCAGGGATCCTGGCTCTCCGGAATGCGGATGCCCGCCAGCAACATCTGTTCCCACAGGAACCACTCACCGGTAGAAGGCTTGGTGCGCAGCGTGATCGAGCGTTCGGAATCCGCACCGCCGCTTCGAACCATCAGGATCTTGTATCCCTCTTCGGCGATCTGCGCTGCACTGTCTTTAAAGTTCAGGACATACGGCGTATCCGGTGTGTAATTGTTCTTCGGCGTAGCCCCTGCAAAATACGAACGCGCCAGATAGGTCTTGCCATCCATAAAACGGTCGCGGATAAACTGCTTATCCATATTGGATAAAGGACGCGGTCCGCGCAGAAAATCCAGCATCCGATAAGATTCTTCCGCATTGTCCGGATAGACGCAGAGTGCTGCGATCGTGAGCGCCGCCGTTCCTTCCGGACTCTTGAGATCCGCTTCCGGCAAAGCTTTCATCTCATCCAGATTCTTCGGCAAACTGTTCCAAGTGATTGTGTACTCCATCTTCCTGCCCTCCTGTTTGATATTTGTTATTGGTTTCCCGGTACGATCTTTCCGCCTTCGGCTTCTTGAAAGATGCCCCGTTCAATGCCGTCATCCAGCGCATAACCGACCACACTCTCGATGGTCGATCCCATACGCGGACAGCCGAAACTCTTGGCCGCCGCCTTCATCAGATCTTCGCGGCTTAAACTCACCTGCATCTCCAAAATATCCTTCAGTGCCGCGCGGATCTCCTGCGAAGGTACATCCTCGATGCCGCGGAATACGCCGTTTTGATCCGCTCCGCGATAGCTGTCGTAAGCTTCCGGATCCTGATCCGCTCTCCAGTAGAAGGTGGCTTCCCGCTCCTTGGTGCGTCCGCAGGAAATCCCCTGTACCGCCTGATCAAAGATGTCTTCCGTACGGCTTGTGGTCCGGCTCACGCCCCAGTCCGCAAAGGTCTTTTTCATTAATAACTTGCGGCTGATCGGTGCTTCGGCGATCAGATAACGCACAACGGTTTTGCGTACCTTTTGCAGTTGATTGTGATCCGCATAGCCTTCCGCCGTACCTGCCGTTTCCTGCGCCGCGCTCACATACGCCTGCTGCCGGCCTTTGGTTTCCGCAGGCTCCATCCGCTCAAAGGTATAATTGCCCAGTTTGATCGTTTCCGCAGAGTTCTCCTCTTCCGAAGTTTCCGCTTCTGTCGCTTCCGCACTTTCGGATGTCTCCTCTGCCGCCTGCGTTTCCGCTTCCTTTGCTCTTTGCTCGGCCAGTCGTTTTTCTTCTTCCTTCTGCTGTTTTGCTTCTTCGATCTTTCGGCCGATCTCCTGCAGCACTCTCTGCGCATCGTCCAGCCATTCAATGGTCCAGATCCGCATCGTACGCCAGCCCAGTCCCGCCAGTACCGAAGGCTGCACCGCAAATCGGTCTGCCGCCGTCTGCTCACCGCTCATATTTACACCATCCAGCAATATGCCTAACAGGAAGTTTTCCGTATCTTTGGGATCCACGACAGCCATATCCAGCCGGTATTTCGAGCATCCGACATTGGTCTTTACTTCGTATCCAAGACCGGATATTGCCTGCGCGATCTCGTGTACCACCGCGTCTTCGTGTACCGTCTGCGTTCCGCTCTTTGCAGCGATCATGCCCTGGCCATGCTTTGCAAATTCCAAAAAGCCTTTCAGTCCGGCCACGCCTTCCGCTCTGGTACGGTTCACATCGATCTGTTCCGGACGCAGTACGGAATAAACGATCATCTCTTTCCTTGCACGGGAGATCGCTACATTCAGACGACGCCAGCCGCCATCACGGTTCAGAGGACCGAAGTTCATCGACACCTTACCGTTCTTGTCCGGTCCGTAGCAGATGGAGAACAGGATCACATCCCGCTCATCCCCCTGTACATTCTCCAGGTTCTTGATAAATACCGGTTCTGCCGACTGCCGGTCCCACTCCTCCAGTTTCGGATGCTGCACAAAGGCTTCCGTTAAAAGATCTTCGATCAGATGCTGCTGTACCACACTGAAGGTAACCACACCGATGGAGTCTTTCCGCAGTACCGGATCGGACAAACGCCGTACGATCTCCGCCACTACGGCTTCCGCTTCGGCACGGTTCTGCTTGGTCTTGCCCATATCGTACACGCCGTCCAGCTGCACCAGTTTTACCTGCGATACCAGATCATTGGGCGACGGGAAGGTGTAGAGTTTGTTATCGTAATACTGCATATTGCTGTATGCGATCAGGCTCTCGTGTCTGGAACGATAATGCCACTTCAGATATTCCTGCGGCAGTGTGATCGCGAGACAATCATCCAAAAGACTCTCCAGATCTTCCTGCTCCGCGTGTTCTTCATCCACACGACCGGACTTGAAGAAACTGGTCGGCGGCAGCTGTTTCGGATCGCCCACAACGATGACATTTTCACCTCTGGCAATGGTTCCTACCGCTTCGCTGGTGGGCAACTGGCTGGCCTCGTCAAAGACCACCAGATCAAACTTCGGAAACTTCGGATCGATATACTGCGCCACGGAAATAGGGCTCATCAGCATACACGGACACAGCTTGCGCAGCAGTGCCGGGATCTGGTCAAACAGTTTGCGGATGGACATCATACGACCGTTGGATTTGATCGCTTTCTTCAGGATCCCCAGTTCGGAAGATGCCGCTGCTTCGCCGCTGCCCACCGGTACATTGGCGGAAAGTTTCGCTACCAGTTCCTGTACGGTCAGTGCGCGGAATTCTTCCATCTTTTCCTTGTACCGCCCGATCATTCCTTCAAACTGCGCGCCGCGGAATTCACTCAGTCTGGAATCCGACGAGATCAGTTCCGATGCGAAACGATAATGCAGGCTGCAGAGGAATGCGCCCTTTGCATCCGCTGCGGATACCCGGCCGTCTTCCACCGCCTTTGTCACGCAGCGCAGTCCCATACTGTCGAGCGCCTGTTTCACCCGCTGGTAGCCGGTCCAGTCACGCAACTGTCCGATGTGATCCGCATAGCTTTGGTAACGCTGTTTTGCCTGCTGCAGAAAATCCGGCGCCATTTCGATATCCGAAAAATCAATGGTATGCGCCTGTCGAACCTCCGCTTCTTTTTCCAGGAATTGCTCGATCGCTTCCACGCGGCGCGGCAGTTCCACGGGATCCACCGGACCGTTACATTTTGCGGCATAGGCTTCCCATTCCTTTTGCGGCAGAGCTGCACGCATCTTCCTGCCGGCTTCCGCTTTGTTCAACGCCAGTTCCAGCGCCCGGAAATCTGTCTTTTCCCCGCGATACAGACCGCCCAGCAGATCCGCGGTGGTCTGCGGGATATCCTTGATCTCGGCGACCAGCGTTTCCACCGCCCACTTTTCTTCCAGGATCTCTTTGATGTTTTCCTTTGTGATCGTCTCCGGCTGCAGCGCATAGGCTTTCACTTCTTTTACGATCGCGGAGGTACCGGTCAGTCTGGGCAGAAACCACTTGTTCTGTGCCGCCTGCAAACGCACCAGCGCATCCCCGGCATTGTAATCCGTAAAGAACTGCGGCCGGAATTTCTGTCCGATACGCACCGACTCCGGCACATACCGATAGCCCTTCTGTACCAGTTCTCTGGCCTGTGCCATGGCCGTATCGTAGTTGGATGAAGATACCAGTGCCGCCAGAAGCGGTGTCTTGTCCTGCATCAGCAGTCCCATATTGTGGAGCATCACGATGCCGTCCCGGCTGCCGGTCATATCCGTACCGACCAGCTCCCGCAGTTTGTCCGCATCCTGCAGGGCTTTTTCGCATTCGCCTGCGGTATCACGCCATACTTTCTGCGCGCGGTCCCGCAGTTCCATGGAATACTCCGTAGAGCAGATCCCTTTCATCGGATGCGCTTTCAGATCGCCCACCACCGAAGATGCCGTTGCATATTCTCCCAGCAGTTCCTGCCATTCGTTCAGCAGTTCCGCAGAGACACTCTCCACCGTAAACGGCATATCTTCACTTTCGGACAGGTCAACTTTATCTTTCAGTGCCTTGTAATGCTCATAGATCGCGACGGCATCGTATAACGAACCGCCGAAGTTTTTCTTTTCGTGGATCGCCGCAACCACATGGTTTAACTCCCAGCGAAGCGAATGCAGCTGCTCTGCCGCATGCGCGTATTCTTCGGGTTCTTTGATGTGTCCGACCTCCAGCGTTTTTTCCAGTTGTTTGAGTACCGCCGTCTTGTTCGCCTTGTTGGAATGCAGTTCCAGACAGAACGGATCCAGACCGATCGCCGCCAGCCTGCGCTGTACCACGGAAAGCGCCGCCATCTTCTCGGCCACAAACAAAACGGATTTGCCCTGATACAAAGCATTGGCGATCATATTGGTGATCGTCTGCGATTTGCCGGTTCCGGGCGGTCCGTGCAATACGAAACTCTGCCCCTTGGCTGCGGTTGCGATCGCCACCATCTGCGAGGAATCCGCACTCAGCGGTACCGCCAGATCGGAAGGTGCAAACTCTTCATCGATGTTGCCCGCATCGATCCCCAGATCTTCGGCTTCCCAAGTCATATGTCCTTCCAGCAGGCTCTGTACCACCTTGCTGGTCTTCAGATCTTCGGTGCGATTGCGCAGATCGTTCCACATTACAAACTGCCCGAAGGAGAACAATCCCAGGAAGCAGAAATTTTCAACATTCCAGCGTTTCTTATCCATGACCGCCTGCCGGATCGTCTGGAACACCAGCGGCAGATCGATGCCATGTTCATCTTCCGGCAGCGGATCCAGACCGCCGATCTCGATCCCGTGATCCTGCCGCAGATATTCCAGCAGCGTCACATTGATCTGCGTTTCCTCATTGCGGCTGCGTACAATATAACCGCTGTTTTTGATGCTGCGCACCAGTTCCACCGGGATCAGTACCAGCGGAGCATAGCGCGGTTTTTCCGACAGATCCGTCTCATACCAGCGCAAAAATCCTGTGGCGATAAAGAGTGTATTGGCTCCGTTTTCTTCCAGACTCACCTTTGCCGCGCGCTGCAGGCTCTTTAAGCTGCCCTGCAATTCCGTCTCGGAAAGCAGTGTACGAATGCGTTTTTGTTTAAATTCCTTCGCTGCGATCCCTTCCACCAGTGCGCGGTCGTTTTCCACGGAATACATCTTCTCATCCCGCAGATCCTGTTTAAGTTCCGGCGGCAGTTCCAACAGCGTAAAATCTTTTCCGTCGGCGATCTCGTCTTCCAAAACACCGGGATCCGTAACCAGCAGCTGCACCGCATTTTTGGTCACGCGGAAATTGAGCAATGCGTTTCGCAAACTGAAATCCAAAAGTTTGCGCTCCCACAGTTCTTTTCGGCCGATCTCTACCTTGCCCTCGGTCACACGCCCTTTTAAGGACTGATTCAGGGCACTGGGTGCTGCCACATAACCCTCCGCCGACTGCAGATCAAACACATCCTTCTGTGCATCCTCCAGACGGGTCGGGATCGGACGCAGATTGCTGTTGCGGCATCTGCTCAGATCGATCACATAATCAAATTCGTCCATCCTGCTCAGATGGGCTTTCGTATGCTGTACCGCGGTATCAAACGGGATGGTCTTACCGCGTACCACGTCCGTCATCTCCACCAGAAGGATCTCTTCGGCACCGTCTGCGGTTCGTTTCTCCAAGGCGGAAACATCATCCACCGCGCAGTCCGCAAAACTCTCTTCCTCCAGCCAGCAGCCTGCAAAGGCATGTCCTTTCGTAAAGACGATCAAGCCGTTTAACCCGGCCGCCTCCAGACAGGATGCGTACAATACGGACAGATCCAGGCAGTTGCCCTGCTTCTGCGTGAGTACCGTTTCTACCAGACGGATGCGCTGTCCGGCTGCTTCAAAGGTTGCCGGATGCACGACATAGTCGATCTGCTGCGCCTGGATTGCCGCATAGATCGCTGCCATCTGTAATTTTACATTATTGGTATTTTGTGTCTGATATGCCGTAAAAGACGGATCCTTACCCCATTTTTGCAGAAAATCGGATGCGCTGCGCAGCGTCTCTGCCACCAGCGGATGATTGGGTGTTACAAAAGCGCTCACCATCTCCGGCATGATTCCCAGGCCGCTCCACTGGTCTTTGGAGAGCAGCTCGGTCTCGCCGGATTCGGCAGCCAGGATCTCTTCTTCGGTTTCAAACTTCGGAACGACCGATTCCTCATTCTCCGATGCGATCGCCGCGATCAGTTTTTCCCGATAGACTTCGATGGTATAATGACCGATTACTTTTTCGGTCAGAGAAAACAGATACTCCGTGGAAAGCAGGATCTTTACCGGGCTGACTTCCACGCTGCTGCCGGGCTCCACGGCATCCAGGATCGCCGTATATTCCTGCGCAAATGCCGGATCAAAACGGATCCGCAGTTTTAGTTCCCGCAACACTTCGTCGGAAACATTTTCCACCCGTATGCTCCGGATCAGAGGCACATAGTTTTGTTGCATGGAAAAATTGATGGTGCCCATCGCCTCTGCTTTGATCGTAATCTGCTGTTCCGCCATAACCGCTCACCCTCCAAACCTTATACAGAAGTACCGATATCCTCACGATACCGCAGCTTCACTTCAATGCCTTTTTCGGTATATTCCAGGATATCCTCGTCCAGCTGCACCGCATCCTTCTGCAACAGCATCAGGATCGACGATCCGCCCAGCCGGAAATACCCTTTCTCTTCGCCCCGTCGGAAACACTGCACCGGATGATTGCAGATGCGTCCCGCAAACAAGGCACCCACTTCGATCATCAGGATCTTTCCGAAATGTTTCGTTTCCAGCAGGTTCACCACACGGAAGTTTTCCTGATAGACTTTTTTCTCCGACGAATACGGACTCACCGTATGCAAACGCCCGGGAACGGTACGCCGCAGTTTCTGCCAGCCGTCATCCGGAAAACAATAGTGATGATAATCATCCATCGTCAGACGAAATACCAGGCACTGCCCGCCGGCAAACATTTTGGAAAAACGCCTGCTTCCGGTCAGTTCCTCCAGCGTATACTCCAGTCCCTTTATGTTCAATCGCATATCTTCCCGCACCGGATATACCAGCAGTTTGCTGTCGGCCGGCGCGATCAGGCGATAGGGATCAAAAGGCATCGGTCTGGCATCTTCCCGGATCCTGCGCACAAAAAACTCATCAAAATTGCGAAATACCTGTGTTTCGTAATCCGCCATATTCACATGATACTGCTTTACAAAACCGGGGATCTTGTTGCAGCTAAACGGTGTGCATTGCCACCAGCCCCAAAGCCGCGTATACATCCGGCTTGTTACCACGGGCAGCAAAAAACGGCTGCTCTTTCCGTGATAAGCCTCCTGCATCATCCCCCCGCCGTATTGCGTGATCTCGGTACACTTCCCTGTTTTCCGGTCATAGATCTTGCTCATAATGCACTCTTTCTGTAATGGTTCAACCATCCGTATGCTGTACTTCCACTACCCTGCATACCATATCCTGCACGGTAAAACGGATATTGTAGCCGGCATACGCAACGCCCCAGATACGCTCCGGGTCTTGAATATACGCCGTTCTCGGATCGCAGGATAAGATATCCCGCACCGCACCGCGCAGTTCTTCCGGCAGCTGCTCTTCCAGTTCCGCCGGAAACTCTACCGTCAGTTTCCGATCCGAATACTGCTCGCCGAAACTGCCTCTGGCATTTGCCACAGCATCCGCATAGGGCAGATACGGTTTGATATCATAGATCGGCGTCCCGTCCAGCAGGTCCACGCCGGACACATGCAATACGGTACCGCAATCTTCGGTCACTTCAACTTTTTCCAGTTTTACACAGGAAAGTCCCAGAGGATTGGGACGAAACGAAGAACGGGTGGCAAATACGCCACGGCGCTCCTTCCCGCCCAGACGGGGCGGTGTCACCGTCGCGGACCAGCCGTTCCGATGATTCTTTGAAAAATCCCAGATCAGCCACAGATGCGAGTATTCTTCGATTCCCCGCAGGGCATCGGGATGGCGGTATTCCGGTACAAATTCGATCACGCCAAGGGCTTCCGGCACCAGGCCGCTCTGCCGCGGTATGCCGAATTTTTCCGTAAACCCTGTATGGATATATGCGATCGGTGTGATCTCCATCCTGCTCCCCCATAAGCTATGATCATTGCCTTATATCATACCATGATTTGCGATTGCGGGCAATGATTCCGTGATGCTCCGGGATTTTACAAATGCCCCGATTTCTGATAAAATAATACAGTTGCAGTCGGCTGATACAACTGTCTGCGGAAATACGGAAAGGACAAGATTTATTATGATCATCGGAATTGATCTGGGGACCACCAACAGTCTGGTGGCCTGCTATAAAGACGGCAAACCGGAGATCATCCCCAACCGCCTGGGCGGACACTTAACCCCCAGTGTAGTAAGCGTGGACGGGGATCAGATCTATGTGGGAGATGTAGCAAAAGAGCGTATGCAGATCTATCCGCAGGACAGTGCTGCGGTATTTAAGCGTACGATGGGTACGGATAAAAAGTATCGTCTGGGAAGCAAGTTTTTCCGCTCGGAAGAACTCTCTTCCTTTGTGCTGCGTTCCTTAAAGGAAGATGCAGAAGCCTATCTCGGCGAAGAAGTAACAGAAGCCGTGATCAGCGTACCTGCATATTTTAACGATGCCAGAAGAAAGGCGACCAAGCGCGCCGGTGAACTGGCCGGCCTGAAAGTGGAGCGTATCATCAGCGAGCCGACGGCGGCAGCGATCGCCTATGGCCTGTATGAAATGCACGACGATGCCAAGATCCTGGTGTTTGACCTGGGCGGCGGCACCTTTGATGTATCGATCCTGGAGCTGTCCGGCACCATTTTGGAAGTGCGTGCAGTAGCCGGCGACAACTATCTGGGCGGCGAAGATTTTACCGACATTTTGGTGGATATGTGGTTTGCAGAACATAGCAAAGAGCACAATCTGGACCGTGACAATATGGACGAAAAGACCCTGCGGCACATCCACAGGCAGGCGGAACTGTGCAAGCTGGGCTTTTGCGAAGGCAACACCTCCGAGATGCGCTGCGTGGTTGGCGACGAAGAGATCACCAGCAGCTTTTCTCTGAGCACCTACGAGAATAAATGTGAAGAACTGCTGGAGCGGATTCGTATCCCGGTGCGCAAGAGCTTATCGGATGCGAAACTGCGACTGAGCGAAATCGATAAAGTCGTTTTGGTCGGCGGTGCAACCAGACTGCCCATCGTGCGTCATCTGGTTGCAAAGCTCTTCCGTTCCATGCCGGATACTTCTGTGAATCCGGACGAAGCCATCGCCTGCGGTGCAGCCATTCAGGCCGCGATGAAAGAGCGCGTGGATACCATCCGGGAAGTGATCCTGACCGATGTGTGTCCGTTCACGCTGAGCACCGAAGTGAGCATTGAGCGGGACAACGGCACCTTCGAAAACGGCCATGTATGCCCGATCATCGAGCGCAATACCGTGATCCCGGCCAGCCGTACGGAAACCTTGTATCCGTTACGAGACAACCAGAAGACCATCCGTGTCAATGTCCTGCAGGGTGAAAGCCGTTTTGCGGAAAACAATCTGCAGCTGGGTACGATGGAGATCAAGCTGCCGGAAGGCAAAAAAGATGACAACAGCGTAAATGTGACCTACACCTATGATATCAACTCCATTTTGGAGGTACAGGTTAAAGTCAATTCCACCGGCGAAATCGTCAAACAGATCCTGAAAGGTCAGGATGTGGATATGACCGACGAAGAGATCGCTGCCCGTATGGAGGAACTGGCCTACTTGAAGATCCCGCCCAGAGAGCAGGAAAAGAACAAACTGCTGCTGGTGCGCAGCGAACGCCTCTATGAGGAAAACTTCGGCGATGACCGTATGGTGATCGAGCAGCACATCCGCAAGTTTGAGCAGGCATTAAACACGCAGGATCCTGCCCGGATCGATGCCGCCAGAGGTGACTTTAAAGAATTCCTGGACGAATGGGAAAACAAACGATAAACAAAAACAGCCGGCAAATTCCTGCCGGCTGTCTTATTTTATTTCTCCTGCGCTTCCGGATGCGCCGTATAATACGCACACAATGTACATTCCGTATCCGTCGGACAGATTTTTAATGCTTTTTCAAAATACTCTTTTGCCAGCTGCAGATTGCCTTCAAATTCTGCCGCATATCCCTTTGTTAAAAGCATATCGTAGCATTCCTGATAACGACAGGAAAGACAAAGCGTGCAATGGTTGATCTCATCCAGCAGTTTATTTCCGGCCTCGGTATCTCCCATACAAAAACGCATCTCCGCCAGCCATTTGTACCGCAGCGGATTGTCGCATTCATAGGAGTGCAGATAATACTCTTCCGTTTCCAGATTGCCGCCGTTTTCTTCGATCACATCAACCGGGCGTTTGATCTGCGTAAGCAACAATCGGATCCGTGTACGCGCATATTCCGCCGCCACTTTATCATAATCCCTTGCCCGCAGCGGTGAATCTGCCTCCGAACCAAGCGGCAGTTCCATAACGGATACTTTTCCTTTGCCCAGCAGTTTGTAGCACAATGCCAGCAGGCGATAATTGATCATATTCTTCCGTCCCAGCCTGGAATAAAATCTCCTTGCATTTTCCAGATACTTTCTGGCCTGTTTTAACTGCCTTGCATAAAGCAGCAGTTCACCCAGGAATGCAAAATACTCCGCATAGGATTCGAGCATTTCCCTTCCTTCTTTTGTACCGGTCTTGTAGACAGATGCTTCGTGAGTCGTCAGCCACATCGTTGTCCGGTTTCCGAGATTCATCACCTTTCGCAGCGGCTCTTCAAACGCCTTCACATGTTTCGGAAGATCCGCCGGATGCGCCAATGCATGCATCTTCAGCAATTTGAAATAAAACTCTTTTTCGTTAATGATCTTTTCATCCCGCAGGAAGGTATAGATCTTTTCCGCTTCATCCGTATGTCCGGACGCGATCAGGAACTCTGCAAGTTTGGTCTGCATATCCCTGTTCTTTGCGTATTTTTCCGAATACTTTTGCAGGAATCTTGCTCCGCCTTCCCAATCGCCTCTGGTTCCGTACAGATCCGCAATCTGAAAGATCGGTGCACTCTGTTTGTCGCCAAACTGCTCGATGGCTTTTTTAAACTGCTCCTCCGCTTTTTCCGGCTGTCGATCCAAAAAATACATATCGCCCAGACGATAGCGCAGATACTCGTTCGACTTTTCTCCGGTAGGATCCTTTTCCAATGCGGTTTCCAAATCCGCGATCGTTGCTTTCAGATCACCGCGCAAATGCAACAGCAGCGCGCGCTCGGAATATACAAACGGAGACGGATTGAGTTCCAGCAGGCGGTTAAAGTATTTCAGCGACTTCTCATAATCCGCTACGCCCTGGTAATCCTTATACCGTTTGCGGTAGATGCGCGCCAGCTCATAAACGGCGCGGTCCTCTTCCGGATCCAATTCCACCGCCTCTTTATAGTACTTGATCGCGAGTTCCTGGTTTTCCTTATAGTGATGGCACAACGCCCGGTAATACGCGATATTCGGATTCTTCGGATCATTCTCTGCCAGTTTGTCATAGCATTGCAGCGCTTCATCATAATGCTTGAGCATACGATGCAAATTGGCCTGCAGCATAAACAAGCCTCTTAAGGTTGCGCCCTTTTGGATCCGTTCGTTCACCAGTCGCAGCGCTTCTTCGTCCTTTTCGTACTCGGTATACGCTGCCGCCTTCTCAAACCATACATGGTCTTCCGTCACCACATCGTCCGGCGGCGTTTCGATCTCGATCTTTTGATCCTTGATCTTTTCCAGAAGTTCTTTGACTTCCTTGTCGATCTGTTGCAGGTTGATATCGCTGTGCGGCAGTCTGCGCAGGTAACGCAGTTTTTCCACACAGAGTGCCGGATGATCGACTTTGTTATTCTCGGCCTCCTGGAAAACTTTCTTGGCATCTTCCAACTGGTTATAGATCAAAAACACACGGATCGCCAGGACATACGGCCGATAATAATCGCGATACAGATCCAGGATATGATAATAATCGTCGATCACACCCTGTCCGTTACGCAGATGATAATACGCTTCCTGCCTGCGCAGATATGCCGGCAAAAAGTGCGCATCCTTTTCCAGCTGTTTATCCGCCAGGTCCACACATGCCTTGTCCTGATCGGAATGCAGATAAATGCGGGCAAGAAGATCCTCGTACGGATACATCATGGATTTGTCTTCTTCCACCTCGATGCCGCGTTTTACATAGTCTTCCGCTTCTTTATAGAGCGAATCGTCCTTACGCAGCAATGCCAGATGGAACAGGCAGTCCGCGATCGTAAAATACTGATAGCCCAGTGTTTTTCTGCGCTTTTCATTTTTTTCAGAACCGTCATCCGGCAGTTCCTTCAATGCTTTTTCCCAGGCCTTTAAGTAGGTATACGCCTCTTCGTACTGCTTCATATCCAGGAAGCAGCGGCCCTTCATATCCACATAGTCGTAGTATTCCGAAGTGCCTTCGGTATAGGTATGCTTATCCAGCGCCTCCAGGGTTTCGACGGTACGATCACTGTGGAACAATGCCCAGCAGTATTCCATGTAGGATTCCATATCGTCCGGATTGTCGGCGATCATTTTTTTGTAATGATCGTGCATATCCTGCTGCACCTGCAGGAACAGATTTTTGATCTTTGCACTGCCGTTCAGACTGGAGATGTTCTCGCGAATGACTTTTTCCGCTTTTTCAAAATCACCCTTCTGCCGATAATAACGCGCTTTATCGTATAAGGTGGTCGAATGATCCGGTATGGTTTCCAATGCTTTTTCCCAAAGCGTCAGCGCCTCATCCCACAGTCCGACTGCTGCCAGCGCCTCACCGCACACCCGCAGGATATACGGATCGGAATATTTCTTTAACAGCCGTCTCGCTGCATCTTCCAGGCCTTCTTCCTTACCGTTTTTGGTGATATGATCCTCTTCCCGGATGAGTGCCAGATGAATGCGTTCCAAATCTTCGTAGGGATGATATACCTCGTATGCCGTCAGGGCATCCAGGCCTTTCTGCAGTTCCTCTGCCCGTTTCGCCAGTTCTTCGTCTTTCGCAAGGATCTCACTTGTGGTTTGAAAAACCGTATCGCCCTCTTTGTCTTCGCCGTCCGCTTCTTTCAAGATCTCGTTTTCCACCAGATCGTCCAACTCGCGGACACCGCTGTTCAAACCGTAATATTCGTCAATATAACGGTCATACTCTGCCTCCGACTCGTCCGCTCCCTGATAGGTGAACCACGGATAGCTGCCGAAGGTATCGTTCTTGGTCTGGTAGATCACATAATCGATGAAGTTTGCTGCAAACTTTTCCACCAGGTCTTCCCGTTCCGATGCGATATGCAATGCCTGATCCAGGGTCTGCCACACCTGCATCGGCAGATAATGATGATCCATCAAAAAGACCAGCAGACGCTCTCTGGCATCGTATGCGGTATCCAGTCCGACACAGATGGGATCGTCCAGTTTTTCTTTCCAGGCGTTTGGATCGATACGCAGATCCATGTACTTGTAAATCTCACGGAACTGATCCACCCACAGGTCAATCTCGTCTTTGGGCTTTTCTTCCTTGCCGGCTTCCTCTGCATTCTTACCGCCGTTTTTGATATAGGCAAGCGCAGTTTCATACGCTTCGCGGAGCGCGCGAAATCCTTCCGGATCGTCTTCCGGATTGTGCAACGGCAACTGCTTACGATACTGCGCTTTTACGGCAGCCTCGTCCGTTGTTGCCTCCATCTGTAATGTGTACCACGCTTTTGCGATATCCATAATTATCCCTCAAATACTTTTCACTTCATTTCACCGTTCACACGGCTTCCTTCAAAACCGCAAGACAGAATACGGTATCCGGCTATTTTATTTCTTTTCCAGTCGGGTATATTTCCACTCCGGATAAAGCATATTGTTTTCATTTGCCGGATCCCCTGCATAAATCCTGTAACTGTTGTTCATCGGAAGGACTCCTATAAAAAGGTAGTCTCCGTTAGAGAGTTGCGTATCAAATCCCTCCCCTAATTTATCTTTCAGTTTCGAGAAAAACTCCCCGTCTTTTTGATAAATCAGGCGCAGATCGTAAACATACCACTGTCCCTGGTCCGTACCGACCGTTTTTACCGCTGCGGTTCCTGCCACCTGCTCTACCGCCTGACGCACCGTTTCAATCTTTTCATAGTCTGACGCACCGCTTGCTGCCTGTCCGCCGGCTTCCGATCCGCCCTTCCCTTTCATCGCAAATACCACAGCTGCGATGATTGCTACGGCCAAAAGAAAGATGATTACATTATTATTTTTCATACGACCTGCCACTCTCCCTCACATAAAAGCCTTACATTTCTGCAACTCTCAGCTTCATCTCACCGCTCACACGGCTTTCTTCAAAACCGCAGGGAAGCAGCATGCGCATACCTGTTTTTACGGCATATCCGTTGATCATACCGTCCCCTTCCGCCACTTCCAGCAGAACATACGAAGATGTCACTTTCGGAAGTTTTGCGGTGCCGCTTACTTTTATCTCCGCAGCCTCCGCCGGGAATGCCTTTACGGCATGTAACAGCTTGTCCGCATCTGCTGCCATCGGATTGCCGAAGAGCTGCGGCGCTTCTTTGCACAGCGTCTCCACACTCTTGCCGCCGAAATAACCGCCGTCCACGGTATCGCCGTTTAAGA
Organism: uncultured Lachnospiraceae bacterium; assembly: GCA_946403625.1. GTDB lineage: Bacteria > Bacillota > Clostridia > Lachnospirales > Lachnospiraceae > NK4A136. The sequence continues at coordinate 4,466 of CAMJAP010000006.1, read as the reverse complement.
ACAGAATGCCTCTGGGCGGATTGTTTGCGGAGAGGATCGCGCCGTTGCTTTCGATCACATCGCGATACCACAGCGCACTGTCTTTCGCCACACGCTTCTGGGTTTTGAAATCCACCCATACAATACCGAAGCGCTCCTGATAGCCTTTTTCCCACTCGAAATTATCCAGGAAGGTCCACAGGAAATAGCCCCGCAGATCGATGCCTTCCTGTACTGCACGCTGTACCGCACCCAGATATGCATCCAAAAATTCAATACGCTCGGTATCGTGTACGCCGCCGTCCCTTGCCATATTGTCCGCGCAGGACGCACCATTCTCGGTGATGTACAGCGGCAGATGATAGCGCTCGCAAAGGAATCTTGCGCCCCAGTACAGGCAGTCCGGACAGATGGGCCATTTGGATGCCGTGATCGGGAAACCGTCCTGTGTCGGCATATACTCCGGCTTGCCGTCCTTGCCTTCGCGGATGAAGTAGCCGTTGTAGATATTGTGTCCCATATAATCCAGAGGCTGATGGATCAGCTGCATATCTTCTTCCGTGATCTCCGGCAGATAGTCTTTGTATTTTTTCAGGCCCTCTTCCGGATAGTGTCCCAAAAATACGGGATCGGAAAACCATGCCACATTCCAGGTCCAGCCCGGGTTCGGATCGTTCAGACCGAAATACACTTTGCGCGCCGCTTCAATATCCGCAGGACTTTCGGTATACGGGATCGCTACCGTACAGGTCGGTGCATAACCGATCTTGATTTCTTTCTTTGCAAATTTACGCAACGTGATCACGGCGCGGCCATGGGCTTTCAATGCATTATGCACGATACGGAAGGTATCCTTGAGCGCCAGTTTCTTGGCCGGTGCATGCACACCGCTGCTGTATCCCAGACCGGTAAAGCATTCCGGCTCGTTTAAGGTGATGAAGTAATCGCAGATGTCGGTAAAGTTTTCGGCGATCACTTTGGCATATTCCGCAAAATCATCCACGATCTCGGGATTGAGCCATCCGCCCTTATACTCCAGTTCCTGCGGGGTTTCCCAATGAAACATGGTCAGATACGGAGTGATGCCGTTTTCCTTCATGCACTTGATCATATCGCGATACATATCGATCGCTTTCTGATTGACGCGTCCGCGGCCCTCCGGCATAATGCGCGACCAGCTTACGGAGAAGCGGTAATGCTTGATGCCCAGCTGCGCCATCAGGCGGAAATCTTCTTTGTAGTGATGCATGTGATCACAGGATCTCTGCGCATCGCAGCCGTCTGCGGTACGCTTTTCTTCCGTGTAGGTATCCCATACACATTTGCCGCGGCCGTCCTCCGGATCCGTACCTTCCACCTGATATGCACTGGAAGCTGCGCCCCAGGCAAAGCCCTTCGGAAAACCGGTCTTCTTCTCGTTCTCTCCTGCCGTGATCACCGATACCAGATCAAAACTCATTTTGTATTCCCCCTTTTCTTCTGTAACCATCCACGCCGGGATATTTTTTTGTGTTTCGTTGATCTTCCACCCCAACTCCTGCGGGGTACCCAAAATCCTGATTCGTACCTGATGCACTTTTGCATCTGCCGCTTCGTCCTGCAGCTTTGCAAGGGCGGCTCCGGATGCCTGATAGGTTGCCGGGCTTTCACCCTTTTCGTTTTGTCCGGTCACGATACGGCCATGCCGCATGATCGTGGTGATTGCCAGGCAGTCGCCCCAGTCCTGATCAAAATTGCTGTCCAAAAGAACCGCCTGTGCTTCGTTGTCATCCACGATCACTTCGGCGATCAGCGCCGGGCGTCGTACCGTCCTGCGATACTGGATCGCCAGCTCCGTACCGGTAAAGGTAAATGCCATCTCATCGCCGGCTTTGTATCCGGTCCAACCGCCGCGGAAGCAGTCGGTATCGTACTGTTTTTCCTTCAGGTCTTTTTCAAATCCGTTTAATACCGCTGCGAAATTTTTATGCTGCAGCCGACAGGTCTGTTCATACCGGTCTGCCGTCAGCGGCGCCGGTAACGTGTCTGTCACCGGAGAAGCCTTATAAGGCTCCTGCGCGATCTTTTCCAGACAATGGGTGACCATATCCGCCATTAATCCGTGACCTTCATCATTCGGATGCAGATCATCCTGTGTGATATCACGGCTGTTAAAATGCCCTTCCTTCATGGCCGCATACAGGCTCGCGCGCATGCTCACACAGGGCAGGGTGTAATGCTTTCCGACGGGCAGGTGCCAGTCTTCCGCACAGATGCCATCGTCATATTTGATCGTATGGATGATCAGAACCGCCGGTTTCCAGCTGCGTTCCTCATCCGATAATTCATAGTTTAAGATATGCCGGATCAGACTTTCATAGGTCTCGCGGAAAAATTCGTTTCCCTCATCATTAACGGAAAACTCCACAAAAACCACATCCGGACGGTATGCCATCACATCCGCATCCACTCTGGCCACACCATACTGTGATGTGGTACCGCCGATCCCGGCATTGACATAGGTGGCCTGTGACTGCGGAAACCGCTCCTGCCACCAGCTGTGAATACGCTTTGCATAACATTTGTCATGCACACTGGAATGATAGCCCTGCGTGATCGATCCGCCCAGAAAGGCCAGACACACCGGTTTTCCCTCCTGCGCCCGTTGCATCACTGCACGGATGCGGCCGGGATCCCCGTAATTTACGATCGCTTTTGCCGGATCTATATGATAATCCATCTCACTTCCTCCAATACACTGAAAATACCCCACATTATTATATTTTATCACGCATGCAGGCCTGCCACAAGGAGTTTCTTTGGGGTGAACGACCATTGGAAAAGGCTCCGCTTTTTGGCGGAGCCTTTTGAACATTTAATCCCGATCCCAGTTTTTGGTGTATTCCACAGCCTTATGCCACTTGTTTACCTTCTTCTGCTGCTCTTCATGAGAAATATTCGGCGAAAAGCTTCGTTCGATCTGAATATTCTTCAGCAATTCCTCCTTGCTCTTCCAATAGCCGACCGCAAGCCCCGCCAGATAAGCGGCTCCGGCAGCGGTTGTCTCCACGCAACTCGGACGGTACACTTCGGTCTGAATGATATCCGACTGGAACTGCATCAGCAGGTTATTGGCAGAGGCACCGCCATCCACCTTCAATCCTTCCAGTTTTACATCGGCATCGGTTTCCATCGCGTTCAGCACATCATAAGTCTGGTACGCCAGGGATTCCAGTGTCGCACGGATGATGTGATATTTGTTCACGCCTCTGGACAGCCCGACGATCGCCCCTCTTGCATAAGGGTCCCAGTACGGTGCTCCGAGTCCCGTAAATGCCGGTACCACATAGCAGCCGCAGGTGTCCTCCACTTTGCCTGCAAAGAATTCCGAATCGCTTGCACTGTCGATAAACTTCAGTTCATCCCGCAGCCACTGGATCGCGCTGCCCGCAACAAATACGGAGCCTTCCAGCGCATACTCTACTTTTCCGTCCAATCCCCAGGCGATGGTGGTGACCAGGCCCTGTTTGGAAAAGACCGGTTTTTCTCCGGTATTCATCAGCAGGAAACAGCCGGTACCATAAGTATTCTTGGCCTGACCGGGTTTGAAACATGTCTGTCCGAAAAGTGCTGCCTGCTGGTCTCCGGCAGCTCCCGCGATCTTGATCTCACCACCAAACAGATCTGCGGCAGTGACGCCGTACAGACAACTCGACGGCTTTACCTCCGGCAGCATAGAGACGGGGATATCCAGTTCTTTCAGGATATCTTCATCCCAGCAGAGTTTCGATATGTTATAAAGCATTGTTCTGGAAGCATTGGAATAATCGGTGATGTGTACCGTTCCGCCTGTGAGTTTCCAGATGAGCCATGTCTCCACGGTTCCGAAGAGAAGCCGTCCTTCTTCCGCTTTTCTTCGCGCTCCGGGAACATTTTCCAGAAGCCAGCGGATCTTGGTCGCGCTGAAATACGGATCGATCACCAGGCCTGTTTTTTCCCGGTAGGTATCCGCCAGTCCTTTTTGTGTCAGCGTCTCGCAATATTCTGCCGTTCTACGGTCCTGCCAGACAATAGCGTGATAAACCGGCTCCCCGGTTTCCTTATCCCAGACAATCGTCGTCTCGCGCTGGTTGGTAATGCCGATCGCCGCAATGTCCTCGGCCTTGGCATGCACCTTGGCCAGCGCCTCCGACGCCACGGCATACTGTGTCAGCCAGATCTCGTTTGCGTCATGCTCCACCCAGCCGGACTTCGGAAAATACTGCGTAAATTCCTTCTGCGCTACCGAAATGATCTCTCCGTTTTCGTTAAACAGGATGCAGCGGTTGGAAGTGGTCCCGGCATCCAGAGCCATAATATATTTTGCCATGTTATTAACCCCCAAAACATCAGACACGGGGACGGTTCTTTTGTCTGATGCTATTATGCTTAAATAATACCTTTATCCATTTGATCAGACAAAAGAACCGTCCCAATGGCATTTAGATAGCTAATTCCTAAAAAGTATT
>CAMJAP010000005.1 GCA_946403625.1 uncultured Lachnospiraceae bacterium | reverse complement strand
GAGAGAGGACGCCGATCATTGTATTGTGCTTTTCCCTGTTTTCCTGTATGGTGACAGCGCCGTTCCTGATCTTTGACTTTCATCCGATGACGGGGCGGCAATGGCTGTGTCTGATCATGGCCGGAGTGGCGGCAACCCTCGGACAGTTCGGTATCACCACGGCATACAAGTTTGCGCCGGCGAAAGAGATCTCGGTCTTTGATTACACGCAGGTGATCTTTGCGGCGATCCTGGGAATGGTCTTTCTGGATGAGATCCCGGTACCGCTCAGCATCGTCGGCTATGTCATCATCATCGGTACGGCAGTTGCCAGATGGCAGTACACGATGCGCAGGAAAGACTGAAATAAGTCAAGCAAAACTTTTTCAAAAATCTTATACCATTAGTTGAATGCACATCCCGAAGGGGTTCGCTATAATCATTTCCAACAGGCAAATGACGGTGAATCGTTCGGGATGTTTTTTGTTGTCACCGTTTCCGCCGGTATCGCAGGAACGGTCGCCGGTATTTCTTAGAAGAAAATCCAATATCAGTCACATAGCGGATCCGAAGTTGCATGCAAAGGGTACGAAGAATGCAGTCCTTTGCAGAGGGTATTGTCGCCTTTTGCATAAGGCAGTTCCGTAGTTTCTACGGATACAAAAAAGGCAGTGTTAAGATAGCAGCATAGAAGGAGGAGGACAAAAGTTATGAAGAGAAAAAACCTGACAAACGCAGCAGATGGCAGAAAGGAGATGACCGCCATGAACAATCGTAAGAGTAACGCAGTCACGGCAGTAAAGCACGAGGATCTGGGCAGCCGCATCTTTGCAAAGGGGGTTACGGTTTCCAACAATGCCCGTGCGACCAGGCTCAACAACAATGACCTGCTGGTCGGTTCCGCAGGATCCGGAAAGACCGGCGGATACGTGGTTCCGAATCTGAGGGACCTGCGCCACAGCCTGGTGGTGGTCGATGCCAAGAGCCAGCTCTTTAAGGTGCATGCGGCGCGCCTTCGCAGGATGGGTTTCCGCGTGGAAAACATCAACTTTGTCCGCCCGGAACAGTCCGCTTCCTATAATCCGATGGATTATGTGGAGCGCAGCTGGGAAGAGGTGACGTGCGATACGTTCTTCGGAGAGAACGTGGAAAAGAAATTTCATTATCGCGAAGAGGATCTGATGAGCATCTGCAAGATCCTGGTCCCGGACAACGTGGACAAAGACAGCTCCTTCTGGGGAGACTCCGCCCGCACTGTGCTGGTCAGCCTGATGGCATACTGCCTGGAGATGCTGCCGGAATCGGAGCAGCATATGGGTTCGGTCTGCCGCCTCTATGACGAACTGGCGGATCAGGCATCCCGAAACGGCCAGGAACGCGGCTGGCCGGGGGTGAGCTTCTTCACCGAGCTGGAAGCGGAAAATCCCGACAGTTTTGCCGTGCGCATGTACCACAAGTACAGCTGCAATTTCAAGGCAGAGAAGTGCTGGTCTTCGATCACGCAGTTTGTGGCAAATGCGCTGGCACCCTTTGAATACAGTGCCAATGCCAATCTGTTCAACCGCAGGAGCACGTTGTTCTTCCCGGAACTGGGACGACAGAAGACCGTACTCTTTGTCAACATCAGCGACACTGACCGCTCGATGGATCCGCTGGTCAATCTCTTCTACACGCAGATGTTTAAGAGTCTGTGTAAGGAAGCAGATGACAGGGAAGACGGCCGACTGGCGGTGCCGGTGCGCATCATCCTGGATGATTTTGCGTCAAACGTCTGCATTCCGGATTTTGACAAGATCATCTCAAACATCCGCTCCCGCGAGATCTACGCGACGGTGATCCTGCAGAGCATCTCGCAGTTGAACGGGATGTACAAGGAAGGGCAGGCGCAGACCATCATCAACAACTGTGACCATATGCTCTATCTGGGCGGCGTGGATGTGGAGACGGCGCACTACTTCGCGACCAAGTCCGGAAAACTGCCGGAGTCGATCCTGGAACTGCCCTTGGATTCGGCCTGGTTCTTTGAACGCGGCAGCCGGCCCAAACAAGTGGAAAAGGTGGAGCCATACGCGCCGGAGTACCTGGAAGAGGAACCGGTACAGGCGCAGGCATCTTAAGAGAAAGAAAGGAGAACGAAGATATGAACGCTTACTTTTTGAAAGAAACATCCAGAGGTATCGACAGCATCACCGCAGAGAGTCTGCTCTTAAAGGAGCGCAAGCTCTTCTTTACCGAAGAGGTGAATTCCGAGAGCTGCAACGCACTGATCCAGTATCTTCTGTGCCTGGAGTCGGAAGATCCGGACGCCGAGATCACACTCTATATCAACACCCCGGGCGGGGAAGTGGCGAGCGGTCTGGCGGCATATGACACGCTGCGTCTGATGAAATGCCCGATCCGCACCGTCTGCATCGGCACGGCTGCCAGTATGGGATCCATCCTGTTCCTGGCCGGGGACAAGCGCGAGATGCTGCCCCACACCAAGATCATGATCCACGATCCGCTGATCGCGGGCCTTTCCGGCAGCCGCAAGGCACTGGAACTGGAAAAGGAAGCTGCGCGATTGCTGGAGACACGTGAAGTGACCGGCAGCATCATTGCGGAACGCAGCGGTCGCAGCATCGAAGAGGTCTATGAAAAGACCAAAGAAGATACCTTCCTGACAGCGCAGGAAGCATTGGATTTTGGTATCGCGACGGCGATCATCGACAAAATCTGATCATAGCATCGTCCAAAAGATAGATTGTCAAAGCCCTTCTGATCTAGTAAAATTTATGATCAGAAGGGTTTTGTAAAAATGTATCGATAAGGGGGATCCATTTATGTCAAAGATCTATTATGTTAACGCAAACGCAGACCATGACGGAAACGGAAGCAAGGAAAGTCCGTTCAAGCGCATCAACGAAGCGGCAAAGATCGCTGCTGCCGGCGATGAGATCGTTGTGGCTCCGGGCATCTACCGCGAGTATGTCTGCCCGAAGAATGCCGGAACGAAGGAGGCGCCGATCCGTTATCGTTCGGAAGTGCCCCTGGGTGCGGTGATCACGGGTGCCGAGGAGATGAAGGGCTGGAAGAAATATAAGGGAAATGTCTGGACGGTGCGTGTGGACAATTCCGTATTCGGCTCCTACCATCCCTATACCACCTATGTTTACGGCGACTGGTATTTTGCACCGAAGGTACGCCATACCGGCTGCGTCTTTTTGAACGATAACGCGATGTATGAGACGGCGACGCTGGAAGAATGTATGAAGGCGCCGGCGGACGAACATGCCTGGGATGCGGATGCGTCAAAATACAAATGGTATACGGAGCAGGATGCGGAAACCAACGAGACGGTGCTCTATGCCAATTTCCGCGGGCTGGATCCGAACAAGGAAAATGTCGAGATCAGCGTGCGTCGCAACTGCTTTATGCCGGAGAAAAACTTTGTCGATTATATCACCGTGAGCGGATTTACCATCTGCAAGGCGGCAACGACATGGGCACCGCCGGCCGCTTATCAGGACGGTATGATCGGACCGCACTGGGCAAAAGGCTGGATCATCGAGGACTGCGAGATCTACGGCAGCCGCTGCTGCGGTATTTCCCTGGGCAAATATATGGATCCCGAAAATGATATGTACTTCACCGAAAAGCGAGTGAAGAGTCCGACCCAGATGGAGCGCGATGCGGTTTGCCGCGGACAGTATCACGGCTGGACCAAAGAACGCATCGGCAGCCACATCATCCGCCGCTGCCATGTGCATCATTGCGAGCAGACCGGTATCGTAGGCCGTATGGGCGGTGTGTTCTCCACGATCGAGGACTGCCACATCCATCACATCTGCAACTCTTCCCAGCTGGGCGGAGCCGAGACCGCCGGCATCAAACTGCATGCGGCCATCGATGTGACCATTCGTCGCAACCATATCCACAACTGCATCATGGGTGTATGGCTGGATTGGGAAGCACAGGGCGCGCGGGTATCGCAGAACCTGATGCACGACAATCATCGTCCGAAGGGTGTGCTCGGCGGCAACGGCAGTATGTTCAACACGGACGTATTTGTGGAAGTAGGACACGGACCGACCCTGATCGACAACAACATCCTGCTTTCCAAGGTGGCGATCACGATCCCGAGTGAGGGCATCGCCGTGGTGAACAACCTGATCCTGGGCGGATTCTCCCTGATCAATTCCGGTGTGGACAGCATCATCAACGGACAGAGAGAGCCGAGATACACACCGTACCACATCCGTCATCGTACCGAGGTGGCAGGCTTTATGACCATCCTGCACGGAGACGATCGCATCTACAACAATATCTTCGTACAGAAATACGAAGTGGAAGACAAGAAGAAAACGCCGAAGGATGCGGACTATATGGAAGTCGGTACCAAGGCGTTTGATATCTTCCCGACCTACGAGGAATGGAGAAAGCCCTTTGACGAAGGCGAGCTGCCGGATATGGGCGGCCTGGCAACGGCGCATTTCGGACATCTGCCGGTATGGGTGGAAGGCAATGCCTACTTCAACGGTGCAAATGTCTGCAAGCATGAAAAGAAGAAACTGGTCAACAAGAAGGATACGGTGAGCGTAGAGCTGGTGGAGAAAAACGGCAAGTATACGCTCAAGACCGATCTGTACAAATACTTGAAAGATTTTACGAACGGTATCATTACCAGTGATACCCTGGGATGCGCCTTCGAGCCGGAGCAGCGTTTTGAAAGCCCGGACGGCAGTGCCATCACCTTTGACATCGATTATTTCGGCAACCACAGAGGGGTATCGGCAATGCCGGGACCGTTTGCAGTTGCCCCGGGACGGCAGGCTTTATAAATGACACAGAACAATAAGCAGTTTTACCTGGCCCCGATGGAGGGGATCACGGGATTTATCTATCGGAACGCGGTGCATGAATTTTTCGGGGAAGGGATCGTGCGATACTTTACTCCGTTCATTGCGCCACGGCCGAAAAAGGGAATGCAGAGCAAAGAGCGGCGCGGGCTGCTGCCGGAGAACAACGTCGGCATCCCGCTGATCCCGCAGCTTCTGACCAACAAGGCCGCGGATTTTGCGGAACTCTCCCACGAGATCTGCGAGCAGTACGGCTATAACGAGATCAACCTAAACGCCGGCTGTCCGTCCAAAACGGTGGTCGGTCACGGAAAGGGCTCGGGGATCTTAAAGGATACCGAAGCGCTGGACCGGTTTTTGAACGAAGTGTTTGAAAAATGCCGGTGCAAGGTCTCAGTCAAGACAAGGCTGGGCATGTATGACCCGGCGGAGTTTGAACGCATTCTGGAGATCTACAACCAATATCCGATGACGGAACTGATCATCCACCCGCGCGTGCAGGCCGACCAGTATAGGGGCAGCGTGCGGATGGAGTACTTTTGCCGTGCACTGGAAAAGTGTAAGATGCCGGTGGTCTACAACGGGGATATTTTCCGGGTGACGGACTACCAAGAGAAGATGGCGCAGATCGGCAGCAGCACCGATAAACCGGTGAAGGCAGTGATGCTGGGACGCGGCATATTGAAAAATCCGGCGCTGGCCAGAATGCTCTGTCATGCCGACGATCCGCAGGAGAGCGGCGAAGCGACGAAGGAAGAGCTGCGGGCTTTTCACGACCGCATCTTCTACAGCTATCAGGAGATCTTTGACGGAGAGATGCCGTTATTGTTCCATATGAAGGAGCTGTGGGGGGCGATGGGTTCGATGTTTGCGGAGCAGGAAAAGTCGCTCAAAAAGATCCGAAAGTCCAAAAATACGGCGGAATACCTGGCGGGCGTACACGAGATATTATAAATTTTTCTGAAAGCACTTTCACAAACATCTTTTATTTGTTAAAATAAGATTAGGCGATACAAACAGCAAAGGTTGTGATCACGATGAAGGAAACGGATCGTCGTCTGCATCAAAAATTCCTGCGCAATCTGACGCAGCTCCCCGCCAAACTGGAAACGGTGAGGGAAGCACTTTCGGAAATGGGGAACCGTTACCATATCTGGAAGATCGAAGCGAAACAGCAGGGAGATACAGCGATCATTAAAAACCGAAAGAAGTTTTCGTTGTTTGAAGACCGCACGATCAAGCGTGGGGGCTCGGATCCCTATGTGCTGAATTATCAGTATAACAGTATTTACGAAGTAAAGTTGAATTTTTATCCGATCGCAAACCGGTTTACGGAGGATGAAAAAGAGATCCTGGAACTGTATGCGATGGATATCTATTATTATCTGTTGAGCCTGCAGGCCGTGCGGGCATTCCAGGACAGCAGTACCACACATCATCTGACGGGGCTGCTCAATTACAGCGGATATATCAAAAAGGTCATCTGGCTGATGGATGAGAGCGTGCCGCTTTCTTTCTACGATGCCTTCTATATCAATATCGAGAGTTTCGGAAACATCAATAAACGACTGGGACACCAGAAAGGGGATGAACTGATCCGCAAGTACGCCGAGATCATCAAAGCCTTTTTGGAAGAGGATGAGATCGCGGCGCATATGGGCGGAGACAATTTTGCCGTGCTGCTGCGCAAGAGCCGCAAGGACGATTTTATCCGCTATATTGCCGATGTACCCGTGGTATTACCGAAGATGGATGAGGAAGTGCATCTGGCCAGCCGGGCGGGGATCTGGGAGATCGTGGAAGACAAGATCGATCCGGCGGATGTGATCAATCGTCCGGTGGTGGCGCTCAATCAGGCCAAAAATGTGCTGCACAAGCCGGTTGCCTATGCGACCGAGCGGATGCTGGATATGGTATCGGAGCGCAAAGGCGTGCTGGTACATTACCAGGCGGCATTGGATCAGGAAGAGTTTCAGGTATTTTATCAGCCTAAGGTGGATTCCCGCACGAAGCAGCTGGTGGGTGCGGAAAGTCTGGTGCGGTGGTTCCGGGACGGAAAGATGATCTCACCGGGCGCGTTTCTTCCGCCGCTGGAAGAGAACGGACTGATCGTGACACTGGATTATTATGTGCTGCGCCGTACCTGTGCGGATCTGAAGAAATGGATCGGGGAAGGGTATGAGCCGGTTCCGGTTTCGGTGAACTTTTCCAGAAAGGACCTGGCGGACAAGCATCTGGCGGAAAATATCAATGCGATCATTGAGGAATCCGGCATTGACAAGAATCTGATCGAAGTGGAAGTGACGGAGACCGTGGACTCGGCAGAGCACGGAGAGTTGGCGGCGTTCATTGACAAGCTGTATCATTACGGGATCATGACGGCGATTGATGATTTCGGATCGGGCTATTCTTCGCTGTCCACCTTGCGGGAATTCCGTGTGCATACCTTAAAGATCGACCGTTCCTTTGTGAACAGCAACGATTTCTCCTGGAAGGACGAGATCATCCTGCGGGATATCATTCATATGGCAGCAGAACTGGGGATCGAAACCCTGACGGAAGGTGTGGAGCGTGATGACCAGCTCTTCTTTGTCAACAGCGTGGGCTGCTATGTGATCCAGGGATATTATTACGATAAACCACTGCAACGGGATGATTTTGAGAAACGACTCAAGAACAAACAGTATAAATAAACAAAACCGCAGCTCTGTGACGAACTGCGGTTTTCTTATTTCTTTTTTTTCTGTTTCGGAGACTCCTTTGCCGGTTTGTTTTCCCGGATCATGGACAGGATCCATCGGAAGATAAAGTAGATCGTCATCAGAACGGTATCCGTAAGCGTGTATATGATCCCGAAGACGAAAATGCTCAGTGCCATATCGTTGGAATAACTGCTCGGCATCGTTGCGGATGCGGCATCGGAAGCGACCGGATGGAACACGTCAAAGATCCGAAGATAAATGAGGATCCAGACAACACCGATCGTAAAAAAGCAGGCTACCATAAAGGCGGGGCTGCTTAAACGGGCGTTGTCCGGCAGTTTGAGGTCCCATAAGATGATCGCCGCGGCCACCAGGACCGGCAGGAAAAATACCGCCACCGAGGTGATGTTTTGCGATTCCGTATCCCCCAGCGCCCAGTCTGCCAGATAGCACAGGATAAACAATACGATGCAGATCAGATGGCAGAGCAGCAAAAACAGCGGGGTGGACAGTTTCGGTTGTTTTTGATTTTTGGAGTCGGTTTGTGCGGAAGCCGGTTTTTTGACTTCCTCCATTTTTTCAAGTTTTTTCATAACTTCCCCATTATATACTCTGTAATGGCGGTGCGTCAATCTTCGGTGATTGACAGAATCGGTTTTGACTGATATAATACAAATGATAATAACAGAACAACGCATACAAAGGGAGGTAAAACTATGGCAGAATACAAGTTTGATGCAGAGGCGGTGAGAGACCGGCTGGTCGCGATGATCAAAGAGCATGCGCAGCAGTACGGCTTTGACAAAGTGGTGCTGGGCATTTCCGGCGGAAAAGATTCCACGGTGGCGGCCGCATTGTGCGCCAGAGCCCTGGGAAAAGAAAATGTGACCGGTGTGATGCTGCCGGATCAGAAGCAGGCGGATATTGCCGATTCGATCAGGGTATGCGAAAGCCTGGGAATCCCGAACTATACGATCAATATCGGAGAGATCCATACGGCCTTGCTGAAGGCAGCAGAGGAGATCCCGTTTTCGCAGGAGAGCAATGTCAACGTGGCGCCCCGTCTGCGGATGACCACCCTGCGTTATGTGGCACAGGCCCTGGGAGCCAGACTGTGCGGCACCGGCAATCTGTCGGAAGCTACCGTGGGCTATTGCACCAAGGACGGCGATACCAGCTGTGACTTCAACCCGCTGGGGGCACTGACCAGCGTGGAAGTGGTGGAAGTCGGCAAGACCATGCCGGAGCTGCCGAAGAAACTGGTGGAAAAGACGCCGAATGACGGTCTGTCGGGCAAGAGCGACGAAGAAAAGCTGGGCATCAAATATGCGAATATCCATAAGTACATCCGTTTCGGAACCTGCGGGGATGCGGATGTTGACGAAAAGATCCGTCGCAAAGAAGCGGCCAATATGCACAAGCGGATGCGTCCGCCTGTTTTGGATCCATTAGGCTGATCCCGATACTTAAGAAGAATGCTCTCCTGCGAAATGCCGGCAGGAGAGTTTTTTATTTTCCCCTTGACAAAGTGCAAAACTCGTCTATAATAAACATAGACTATGTAAGCGCTTACAAACAAAGCAGGCGCACGGATGTGTTTTTCAACACGAAAGGGGAAGTTAAGATGGATCTGAATCTGAGAAAAAAAGAAGACTGTAAATTTGATGCTGTATCTCTGGGCGAGATCATGCTGCGCCTGGATCCGGGTGAGGGCCGCATTCGTACCGCGCGTTCCTTTACCGCTTGGGAAGGCGGCGGCGAGTACAATGTTGTTCGCGGTCTGCACAAGTGCTTCGGACTCAACACTGCAGTGATCACGGCATTTGCAGATAATGAAGTAGGCAAACTGATGAAAGATCTGATCGAGCAGGGTGGCGTGGACACTTCCCTGATCTATTGGAAAAAGACCGATGGTATCGGCCGTATCTGCCGTAACGGTCTGAACTTTACCGAAAGAGGTTTCGGTATCCGCGGCGCGGTAGGATGCTCTGACCGTGCAAACACCGCGATCAGCCAGGCTACGGCAAAGGATTTTGACTTTGATTATATCTTCGGTGAGCTGGGCGTTCGCTGGCTGCACACCGGCGGTATCTATGCAGCTCTTTCCGAGCAGGCTTGCGAAACCGTTATCGAGGCTTGCAAGACCGCAAAGAAATACGGTACGGTGATCAGCTATGACTTAAACTATCGTCCTTCCATGTGGAGTGCGATCGGCGGTCAGGCAAAGGCACAGGAAGTAAACAAAGAAGTAGCAAAATATGTGGATGTAATGATCGGTAACGAGGAAGACTTTACGGCTTGCCTCGGTTTTCAGATCGAAGGTAATGACGCAAACCTGAAGGAACTGAATCTGGACGGTTACAAGAAGATGATCGGTGAAGCGGCTAAGACTTACCCGAACTTCAAGGCAGTAGCAACCACACTGCGTACCGTTCGTACCGCAACCGTCAATGACTGGAAGGCAATCTGCTGGGCAGACGGCGAGATCTATATGAGCAAGGAATACAACGGTCTGGAGATCATGGATCGTGTCGGCGGCGGCGATTCCTTCGCATCCGGTCTGGTATACGGACTGATGACTACCGGCGATGCAGAGAAGGCCGTAAACTACGGTGCAGCACACGGTGCACTGGCAATGACCACCCCGGGCGATACTTCTATGGCAAGCAAGGAAGAAGTAGAAGCGATCATGGGCGGCGCAGGCGCAAGAGTTAAGAGATAAGTGAACACGTATTGAGTGTGAGCGAAGCGAAACTCGAATTTAGCAACGTCAGGTTGTAGGGAAAGCGATAAATTACACAGGAGAAAAAATATGAGCGCAAAGACAGATGCTGTTTTTCAGAAGTTTGAAGAAGTAGGGATCATTCCCGTTGTTGTTTTGAATGATGCAAAGGATGCGGAGCCTCTGGGCAATGCCCTGATGAAGGGCGGTCTGCCGGCAGCGGAAGTAACTTTCCGTACGGCAGCAGCGGAAGAGTCCATCCGTATTATGGCAGAGAAATTCCCGGATATGCTGGTAGGTGCAGGTACCGTTCTGACCATCGATCAGGTAGACCGTGCGGTGGCAGCAGGTGCAAAGTTCATCGTTGCTCCGGGACTGGATGAAGAGATCGTGAAATATTGTCTGGAGAAGGATATTCCGGTATGCCCGGGTACCCAGACCGCAAGTGAGATGATGAAGGCCATCAAGCTGGGTCTGACCCATGTGAAATTCTTCCCGGCAGAGAACGCCGGTGGTCTGGCAATGATCAAGGCGATCGGTGCAGCTCTTACCGCACTGCGCTTTATGCCGACCGGCGGTATCAATGCGACAAATGTAGTAGAGTATCTGAAGAATGACAAGATCTTCTGCTGCGGCGGTTCCTGGATGGTAAAAGGCGATATGATCAAAGCCGGCCAGTTCGATGAGATCGAGAAGAAGGTTGCGGAAGCAGCCGAGATCGTAAAGGCAAACCGCAAATAATGAATTAGCCGTTATCGTTGTTAATGCAACTTCCCCCATAGAGGCCCGCTGTCACATTCGGTGTACAGCGGGTTTCTGCTAATTCTGTTAATTTGAAGTGCATTCTCTTGCCATTTTCGTATAAAAGTCTTAAAATGTATACTATTATTGTATGTTTTTGAGGAGGAACTACTATGAGCGAACAAAAGATCGGAACAAAGTGTGTACAGGCCGGCTATACACCGAAGAACGGGGAACCGAGACAGATCCCCATCATTCAGTCCACCACCTTCAAATATGATACCAGCGAAGATATGGGTAAACTCTTTGATCTGGAAGCAAGCGGCTATTTCTACACCCGTCTGCAGAACCCGACCAACGATTATGTGGCAGCAAAGATCGCAGCTCTGGAAGGCGGTACCGCAGCAATGCTGACTTCTTCCGGTCAGGCAGCAAACTTCTTTGCTTTGTTTAATATCTGTGAATGCGGCAGTCATATCGTGGCTTCCTCTTCCATCTACGGCGGTACCTTCAACCTGATCAGCGTAACCATGGCAAAGATGGGCATTGAAGTGACCTTTGTGTCTCCGGACAGCACCGATGAGGAACTGGACGCAGCCTTCAGGGACAATACCCGTGCGGTGTTCGGTGAGACCATTGCAAACCCGGCTCTGACGGTACTGGATATCGAGCGTTTTGCAGCTGCAGCACACAGACACGGTGTACCCTTGGTGATCGACAACACATTCCCGACGCCGGTGAACTGCCGTCCGATCGAGTGGGGCGCTGATATCGTAACACATTCCACGACAAAATATCTGGACGGTCATGGAGCAGCTGTCGGCGGATGCATCGTAGATTCCGGTAAGTTTGACTGGATGGCACACGCAGATAAATTCCCGGGCCTGACCACTCCGGACGATTCTTATCACGGCATCACCTATGCAGAGAAGTTCGGTAAGGAAGGCGCATTCATTACCAAGTGTACCGCGCAGTTGATGCGTGACTTCGGATGCATCCAGTCCCCGCAGAATGCTTTCATCTTAAACCTCGGTCTGGAATCCCTGCATGTACGTATGCCGAAGCATGTAGAGAACGGACAGGCAGTTGCAGAATTTCTGGAGCAGCACCCGATGGTAGAAAAGGTAAATTATTCCGGCTTAAAGAGCGATAAGTACTATACGATCGCACAGAAGTATCTGCCGAACGGCGGCTGCGGTGTGGTTTCCTTCGAGCTCAAGGGCGGAAGAGAAGCAGCCGGCAAGTTTATGAAGGCTCTGAAACTGGCAGCGATCGAGACCCACGTAGCGGATGCACGTACATGCTGCCTGAATCCGGCAACTTCCACACACCGTCAGATGACCGATGAGCAGCTGGCAGCAGCAGGTATCCCGGCAGGTCTGATCCGTCTGTCCTGCGGTCTGGAAGATAAGGAAGACCTGATCGCCGATCTGGCGCAGGCTCTGGAAGTACTGAAATAAGTAACTTAAGTTGACGAATGATAAAAACGACATCCTTGTGCAGGATGTCGTTTTTTGATGTTGATCCAAAACAGATTTTGATCTGTATACGGTCAGGTCTGATTCTTGATCAAAGGTTTCATTCCGAATAATCTGCGTATAGGATTCATTTTTGCACATATAAGGGTTATTCCGATAATCCATACGAATTTGCAGACAATTAATACAATATATTGAGCGACCAGACCATATCCAAGCATTGCCAATTTATATGAAACCATAAACCACGGAAAAGTATTTAATTCTATTATGTGTGCTACAAGCATAAACAAACTGTATTGGCCTAAGAAGGCCAATACCTTGCAGATAAATAAGGGGGCTTTTCCAAGAGTTTTGCAAAGTATGATTATAACATAACTTGCACACAAGCTGCCAATAACGTCGAGGGCGCCTCTTCCGATATCACAACCAACCAATGCAAAGGATTGGAACTGCAATATAAAATTAATCCACACACATAAAGATATTGCAAATAAGGAGACTTTAACTTCCGGGGAAGTATGTTCATAGGCCGGTTGGAGCTCTTTGGCAAGGTTTCCGACATACATGAAAAAGGTTGCGCAGCATCCGGCTTGTATACTGAGCGGAAGCCAGCATACGGACTTCGTGTAGTATCCTAGAGCAAATAAGCCAAGGACTGCCAAGATGCGATAGGGAGAACTGATTTTTTTGATCATACATAAAAAGATAATTCCCCAAAAGGTGGCCCATAAAAACCAGATTGCGCCAATACCTATGATAAGAAAAGGCTCCTGGTAGGTTTCTCCAGAAGCATAGAGAGAAGCATAGCCCCATTGCAGAAGGACATCTTTTGTAGATAGGGTATTAATCAGGATATCTTTTCCGACATTGTTAAAGACGCATGCGCCGACAATCACCCCGACACATGCGAGAAAATATGGGATGATCACGGTACGAAAACGCTTTTTCGCAATGCAGGCCAAAGATTGAGAGGTGTTCATATAGTATCCGGTGATTAAAAAAAAGATCGGAATATGAAAAGTATAAACTATGCGATCAATCGCTGATATGCCCAAATGGCCTAATATAATAGCAATCATGGCAATGCCGCGAGCGATATCAACGGAATTATTTCTTGATGAAATCATAAAGTGACCTTCTGTGATGTAATGTATTATTGTTCTGCCGTTTCCGGTGGCGAATCTGTTTTTATTAACAGATCACTCCGCCGCCGATGACGCAATCGTTTTCGTCATAAAAGACTGCGGACTGTCCGGGGGTGATGGCGCGTACCGGCTCGTCAAAGAGGATCTGCACGCGGCCGTCGGAAAGCATGGTCAGTTCGGCATCCTGCGGGTTATGGTGGTAACGGATCTTTGCACGGCAGCGGATTTTGGTATCCGCAGGCGGTGTCGGGATGCTCTGGAAGTTTACATCCGTAGAGGTTACGGTATTGCTGAAAAGGGAACTGTCCGATGCCAGAACCACTTCGTTGGTATCTTTGCGGATCTCCTTTACGTAGATCGGCTCACCGAAGGCAATCCCCAACCCTTTTCTCTGACCTACGGTATAGTGGATGATGCCTTTGTGCTGCCCGAGGATTTTTCCGTCTTCATCGACAAAGTTTCCTTCCGGCGGCAGGGCACATTCTGCATTTTCTTCGATATAGTCGGCATAGTCTCCTTCCGGTACAAAACAGATCTCCTGAGAATCCGGTTTCTGAGCAACGGAGATGCCGGCCTGTTCGGCGATCGCCCGTACCTGATCTTTGGAAAGTTTTCCGAGGGGCATTAAGGTGGCAGCCAGCTGTTCCTGTGTTAATTTATAGAGCATATAGGTCTGGTCTTTTGCGGCGTGGTCGGCTTTTTTTACCGTGTATCTGCCGTTGTCCAGGCGGATCACGGAAGCATAATGGCCGGTAGCGATATAGTCGGCTTGCATGGACTTGGCAAAATCCAGCATCCGGGCCCATTTGATATCCCGGTTGCAGCCGATGCACGGATTGGGCGTAAGCCCTTGAATATAAGCATCAATAAACGGCCGGATCACACAATTGTGGAACTCGGTGATACAGTTGACGGCATAATAAGGGATCCCGATCTGATCTGCGGTCAGTCTTGCATCATCGATCTCGCAGCAGCGGCTTTCTTTTCCGTCCGCGGCCACCCAGGTTTTTAAGGTCACCCCGATCACATCATATCCTGCTGCCTTTAATAAATATGCACATACGGCACTGTCCACGCCTCCGGACATGCCTACGATCACTTTTGCCATGACGATCTCCTAAGCTTAATTTATTGAATGAATTATATCACATATGCTATAATAAAGGAAAGTAAGCTTCGGGCAGGTAAGATGTATGGCAACATATGTAATGGGCGATATCCATGGAGAATATGACAAGTTCATGGAATTGCTGGATATCATTGATTTTAAGGATTCGGACACCCTGTATCTCATCGGGGATGTGATCGATCGCGGCCCAAATCCGATCAAGGTATTGCAGAAATTGATGGAGATGCCCAATGCCGTGCCGATCCTGGGCAATCATGAACTGATGGCACTGTGCAGCCTGAAGTTTCTGATGCAGGAGATCACGGAAGAAGCGATCATGGCGCTGGACGAAGAAACGATGGATAGTTTCATCACATGGCAGCAGAACGGAAACGAGACCACCTTGTATGAGTTTTATCAGCTGGATCGAGAGGGTCGGCAGGCGGTAGTGGATTATCTGGGCGAATTCCTGCTTTACGAAGAGCTTACCGTGAACGGAAAAGATTATCTGCTGGTGCATGCGGGACTCGGTAATTTTTCGCCGGACAGGGATCTGGATGATTATTCGTTTGAAGAACTGGTATGGGAACGGGCGAATTTTGACGAGAAGTATTTTGACGATGTCTATGTGATCTCCGGCCATACCCCGACACAGCTGATCGAGAACAATCCGAAGCCGGGGTATATCTATCGGGCCAACAATCACATTGCCATTGATTGCGGTTCGTGTTTCAAAGGCGGACGGATCGCAGTGATCTGCCTGGAAACCGGAGAGGAATTTTATTCGTCAACCAATTAGGTTGCATCGATCGCCAGTTTGATGCAGCCCATAATACCCTGGTCGTCGTGCAGACTGGCCGGGACGATATAGTGATCCATATTTTGCAGCAACGGAGTGATGACATAATCATTCAGTTGCTTTTTTACTTCCTGACGGATCAGATCAAAAAGCTGTGTCTGGTGCATCACACCGCCCCCCAGGATGATGCGTTCGGGGGAGAGGGTCAGGATCAGATTGACGATGGCCTGACCGATATAGTAGGCTTCGAGTTCCCAGACTTTTTCATTATCTGCCAGGTCTTTTCCTTTGGCGCCCCATCGGGCTTCGAGTGCCGGACCGGCAGCCAGTCCCTCCAGACAGTTTTTGTGGAAGGGGCATTTTCCGGGATAGGGATCGGAAAAATGCGGACGCATCAGCATATGCCCCAGTTCCGGATGCAGCATGCCGTGTAACAGTTTGCCATTGGTCATCACGCCGCCGCCGATGCCGGTGCCGATGGTGATATAGACTACATTTTCCAGACCTTTGGAGGATCCGTAGGTGACTTCGCCCAGCAGGGAACCGTTCACATCGGTATCAAAGCCGATGGGGATCTGCAGTGCCTTGCGGAAAGCGCCGACGATATCATAATTGGCCCAGCCCGGTTTGGGGGTGGTGGTAATGTAACCGTAAGTGGACGATCTGGGATTTAAGTCCAGAGGTCCGAAGCAGGCGATGCCGAGCGCTGCGATATTCTTTTCTTTAAAATATGCGATCATCTCCGGAACGGTTTCGTCCGGATGGTTGGTCGGAATGGAAATCTGTTCGGTAATCTGTCCGTTTTTGTCGCCGATCGCGCAGACCATTTTGGTGCCGCCGGCTTCCAATGCGCCATAGATCATAAGAAGTCTCCTTTTTTGACAAACATAGCACGCTACTATATAATGATACCAACTGTCAGTGCTTCTGAAAAGGGGCAAATTGGGGAAGATGGGGGAGAGATATGATAAGGATCACGCAAAAGGTCAAAGATGACCCGTATCGGCTGGGGTTCCACCTGATGCCGCCGACCGGCTGGATGAACGATCCCAATGGTCTGTGCGAATTCGAAGGCAATTACCACATCTTTTTTCAATATACACCGGATGATGAACAGGGCGGATCGAAATCATGGGGCCATTACATCAGTAATGACCTGTTGCATTTTCGATTTGCCGGATGCGCTCTTTCGCCGGATTGCGACGCGGATGCAAACGGCGCTTTTTCCGGTTCGGCTCTGATCGATGACGGGGAGATGCTTTTGTATTATACCGGTAATGTGGAATTGCCGGGAGAATATGACTATACCTATGCCGGACGGCAATCCAATACGATCCTGGTGCGCAGCCGGGACGGTATGCAGTTTTCGGACAAACAGACAGTGCTGGGAAATGCGGATTTCCCGGAGGAGTATACCTGCCATATTCGCGATCCCAAAGTATGGAAGCAGAACGGGAAATACTATATGGTACAGGGCGGACGGCTGGACGGCAGACGCCTGGAACTGCGCCGTCTGAATAAAGAAATGGCGGGAAGCGTATCAAACAACAGCGATGCGCTCAGTAACGAGATACTTGCCGGTAACGGAACCCTGTTGGATCAGGGTGCCGTGATCGTCTTTGAGAGCACCGATGCGCTGAACTGGAAGGTTCTGTGCAATATCACCACGGCGGAACCCTTCGGTTATATGTGGGAATGTCCGGATTATTTTGAACTGGACGGAAAGAAGTTTTTGAGCTGCTGTCCGCAGGGACTTGCGGCACAGGAATATAAATGGCAGAACGTTTATGAATCCGGCTATTTTATGCTGCCGGAGGATTTTGAGATCACGGATCCCGCGCAGGGCAAATTCTGCTTTGACAATGCGGTTCGGGATGCGGAAGGCGCGGGGATCTATCGTTTGCTGGAAGATCCGGAAGAGTCGTTTCTGGAGTGGGATTACGGATTTGATTTTTATGCACCGCAGACCTTTACGGACAGCAAAGGCCGCCGGATCCTGATCGGCTGGGTCGGTATGTTTGATGCGGATTATGATAACCTGCATACCACGGAGCGGGGATGGCAGCATGCATTGAGCGTACCCCGCGTGCTTACGGCGTATGAGGGCGGCATCCGTCAGTGGCCGGTGGAGGAGATCGAGAAGCTGCGGCTTGGACTGCGCATCACGGAACGCTTTAACAAGATGGTGGAACTGGCCACGAGAAAAGCGGATGTGATCTTGGAAAAAGCGCCGGGAGAGGCGTATTCCGGAAAGGTCTTTTTTGAGAAAGCCAGAGAACTGGATGTTCTGGGCGTAGAGATGGGCGAGGACGGCAAACTGCATGAGTTCGTAATGTTGCTGCGACTGTGGGTAGCATCATGGACGCTGTTTGAAGTATCGTTAGAGACGGTGGACGGAATGCCCGATACGTTTGTTTTGCATCTGGTGGTAGAGGAGCAGGCCGGGCGCGGTCGAAAAGAGCGCAAGGTGCGGCTGAAGGATTTCCGTAATCTGCGTATGCTGCTGGATACATCGCTTGCGGAGATCTATGTGAATGACGGTGAGCAGGTGTTGACGACACGGTTCTATGCGGACGAGGAAGTGGCAAGAAACAGTTTTCGTCTGCAGGTGGGGCCTCCGGGAGCCCGTATTTGGGATCTGAAGAAAATGCAGGTTGCTTATGAGTGATATGCAGAAGATACAGGGAAAGGGTATCGGCCGGGGCATTGCTGTCGGCCGTATTCTCTTTTATAAAAAGGTCGGACGGCAGGTCTCCCGCACCTATCGGGAAGACAGCGATGCCGAGTGGAAACGCTTTGAAGACGCTAAGGAAAAGGCACAGACGCAGCTGTTGAAACTGCAGGAGAAAGTCGAACGGGCGGCCGGTGCGGAAAATGCCGCGATCTTTGAAGCGCACCGCATGATGCTTTTGGATGATGAGCTGAACACCTTTGTCAAAGACATCATCCGGAACGCAAAGGTCTCTGCCGAATATGCGGTATTCGTGGCAGGGGAGCATTTTTCGGAACTGTTGTCCGGATTGGAGGATGAATTCCTGCAGGCCAGAAATGCGGATCTGCAGGATGTGATCTGGCGCCTGATCCGTATTTTAAACGGGGTGGAAGACGCGCAGGAACTGACGGAACCGTCCATTATCGTGGCGGAAGATCTGACACCGTCCGAGACGATACAGATGGACAAATCGCTGATCCTCGGTTTTGTCACACACCTGGGATCCGCAAACAGCCATACGGCGATCCTGGCCAGACAGATGTCCCTGCCGGCGGTCTGCGGTGTTGCGGTGGATCCTTCCTGGAACGGAAAGATCGCGATCGTCGACGGTGAGAGCGGACAGATCCTGCTGAATCCGGATGCGGCACTGATCGAAGAAAGCAGGAAAAAACAGCAGCAGGAAGCTGCCGAATCGGAACGGCTGCAGCGATTAAAGGGGAAACCTGCGATCACCAAAGACGGCAGACAGATCGCGGTTTATGCAAATATCGGCAGCGTGGAAGAAGCGCGCGGTGCGATCGAAAATGATGCAGAGGGCATCGGCTTGTTCCGCAGCGAGTTTCTGTATCTGGAAGGAAAAGATTTTCCGTCGGAGGAAAAACAGTTTGCGGCATACAAAGCGGTGGCGCAGGCGATGGACGGCAGGATCGTGGTGATCCGTACGCTGGATCTGGGAGCGGACAAGCAGGCGGATTATCTGGATCTGGGACATGAGGAAAATCCCGCGATGGGATACCGGGCGATCCGGATCTGTCTGGACCGGCCGGAGATCTTTCGGACACAGCTGCGGGCCATTTACCGTGCTTCCGTATACGGAAATCTGGCGATCCTCTTTCCGATGATCATTTCTTTGGAAGAAGTCCGTCTTTGCAAGGAATACATTGCAAAAGTGAAGGCGGAACTGAAGGAAGCGGGCATTCCTTATAAAGAGGATGTGCAGATCGGTGTAATGATCGAAACACCGGCAGCAGCGCTCATCAGCGAGGTGCTGGCGAAGGAAGTGGATTTTTTCAGTATCGGAACGAATGACCTGGCGCAGTATACGCTGGCGATCGACCGGCAGAATGCAAGGATGGAATCGCAGACGGATATGCGACATCCGGCGGTACAGGAACTGATCCGGCGGACGGTTGCAAACGGGCATAAGGCAGGTATCCGTGTGGAGATCTGCGGCGAGCTGGCGGCCGATACGACCTTCACGCAGACCTTTTTGGATTATGGTGTGGATGCATTGTCGGTATCCGCGCCGTTTATATTGGCAGTAAAAGATGCAGTCATGCATACGGCGTCCTAAGGAGGGACTATGAAATTTCATCTGAAAGACCTGATTAACTATCGTGATATCGTGGTGCAATGTCATGACAATCCCGACGCGGATGCCCTGGCCAGCGGCTTTGCTCTGGTATGGTATCTGAAGAAACAGGATATTGATGCGCGTTTTGTCTACGGCGGCAAGGATGCGGTGAAAAAATCCAATCTGTTGAAGATGATCGATGATCTGCAGATCACGGTAGAGCATATCACGGAATTGCCGGAACCGGAACTGCTGGTCACGGTGGACTGTCAGTACGGCGAGAGCAATGTGACAAAATTTGACGCCGAGAATGTTATCGTGATCGACCATCATCGTGTGAGCGGTGAACTGCCGGATCCGTCGGATGTGCGCAGCAACTACGGTTCCTGTTCTACCGTGCTGTATGAACTGCTCACGGCAGAGGGCCTGGACATCAACGAGAACCAGCGGCTGGCAACGGCGCTGTATTACGGCCTGATGACGGACACGGACAATTTTTCCTCCATCTTTCATCCGGCGGATCGTGACCTGCATGATATGGCAAAATTTGATCCGATGGATATTGACGGTTTCCGCAGTGCCAATATGTCCAAGGAAGAGCTGGCGATCGCCGGAAAGGCAATGCAGAATGCGGTTTTTAATGACGAATACCGTTACGGCATCATTGAAGCGGAGCCCTGCGATCCCAATATCCTCGGTCTGCTCAGCGATATGCTGCTGGAAGTGGACGGCGTGGATACCTGCGTGGTCTATGACCGCTTGGAAAACGGCGTAAAGTTTTCCGTGCGCAGTGCGACCAAGGATACCAAGGCCAGTGAACTGGCAAAATACATGGCCGACGATATGGGCGGCGGCGGCGGTCACCTGACCAAGGCCGGCGGATTTATTAAGAAGGATCTGATCGAAAAGAAGGGGATCCCGTTTACGGCCGACAAAGTCAGCGAGATGCTGAACAACCGACTGCATCAGTATCATAAGGAAAGCGAGATCGTGTATGCGGGACAGAAGGAAGAAGATATTTCCCTCTATCAGCATTATACCAAGACAGAAGTATCCGTCGGATATGTAAAGGTGGCGGATCTGGCAAAAGCCGGCAGTACCGTGATGATCCGTACTCTGGAAGGGGATGTGGATGTGCAGGTGGAAGAGGATCTGTACATCATTCTGGGTGTGGATGGTGAGATCTATCCCTGCCGGCAGAAGAAATTTGAATCCAGTTACCGCTTAAGCGACGAGCCGTATGTATTTCCGGGCGAGTATCCGCCGGTGGTAGTGGATACGGTCGGTGGGGAACGCATTCCGGTGCTTCCTTATGCCAAGAGCTGCATCGCAATCGGCGGCAGCGGGATCTATGCAAGACCGCTGGATCACAGGGTCAAGGTCTTTACCACCTGGGATCCCGATAAATACTATCTCGGTGTGGAAGGGGATTATCTGGCGGTACGCGCCGATGACCTGACGGATATCTACATTATAGCAAAGAGTGTGTTTGAGAGAACGTATCGGTTAAGCTGATAACACATTATAATAAGAAAAAATTTTTGGGGCGGTGGCTTGATTAGCCACCGCTTTTGTGATACCATTTGGAACGGTTTGCGAAAAACTTGCGTTTTTTAGGGAGGACATTATGCACAAGGACAAATTAAAACCGATGCTCTTTAGTACTATGAAGAGTTACAACGGCAAGCAGTTTGTAACGGATCTGATCAGCGGTCTGATCGTGGCGATCATTGCGCTGCCGCTTTCCATCGCACTGGCACTGGCCAGCGGTGTGGGACCGGAAGAAGGTATCTATACCGCGATCGTAGCCGGATTTATCATTTCGTTCCTCGGCGGCAGCCGTGTACAGATCGCCGGACCGACGGCAGCATTTGCAACGATCGTAGCCGGTATCGTGGCAAAGAACGGAATGGAAGGTCTGATGCTGGCGACCATCGTAGCCGGTGTATTGCTCATTCTGATGGGTGTGTGCCGACTGGGCGGTTTGATCCGATTCATTCCTTATACCATAACAACCGGTTTTACTTCCGGTATCGCAGTAACGATCCTGATCGGGCAGATTAAGGATTTCCTGGGACTGACTTATCCGCAGGGCACAAAGACGATCGAGACTATCGAAAAAGTGAAAGCGATCGTATTCAATATCGGCACGGTAAACTGGTATGCATTGCTGGTAGGTGTGATTTGTCTGGCGATCCTGATCGTATGGCCGAAGATCAGCGAAAAGATCCCCGGATCCCTGATCGCCGTGATCGTCGGTATCCTGATGGTGAAGTTTTTGGACCTGCCGGTGAATACGATCGGTGACCTCTATACGATCCACAGTGGCCTGCCGACTTTCCATATGCCGGTATTCTCGTTTGAGGCGATCCGGGAAGTATTCTCGGACGGTTTTACCATCGCCATCCTGGCAGCAATCGAATCCCTGCTCTCCTGTGTGGTAGCAGACAGTATGATCAACTCCCATCACCGTTCCAATATGGAGCTGATCGCACAGGGCTGCGGTAATATCGGATCCGCTCTGTTTGGCGGTATCCCGGCAACCGGTGCGATCGCACGTACTGCGGCAAATATCAAGAATGGTGGTCGTACTCCGATCGCCGGTATCGTACACGCGCTGGTACTGATCCTGGTGCTGGTGGTATTGATGCCGTATGCAGCACTGATCCCGATGCCGACCATCGCAGCAATCCTCTTTATGGTTGCATACAATATGTGCCAGTGGCGTACTTTTGTACACCTTTGCAAAACAGCACCGAAAAGTGATATTATAGTACTGGTAGTGACATTTGCTCTGACCGTAGTCTTCGACCTGGTTATCGCGATCGAGATCGGTATGCTGATGGCGGTACTGCTCTTTATGAAGCGTATGAGCGAAGAAAGCCAGATCACCGGCTGGAAGCGTTACGATATGGAAGATGACCCGGACGGAACCACACTGAAGCCGATCCCGGCAAATGTGCGTGTATACGAGATCTCCGGACCGATGTTCTTTGGCGATGCGGACCGTATCGCAGCCATCAGTTACAAGGAGACCACCAAGGCGATCATCCTGCGTATGCGTGGTGTGCCGGCATTGGATGCGACCGCGATGCATTCCCTGAACCAGTTCCACGACAAGTGCAAGGAACAGGGCATCGAGCTGATCTTCTCTCACGTAAACGAGCAGCCGATGCGTACGATGGAAAAGGACGGCTTTATCGAAAAGGTCGGTAAGGAACATTTCCGTCCGCACATCGATGACGCGATCGCCTGGGCCGGAAAGGTAGCGGAGCGCAAGACAAGCGAGGAATAAAAATTTGTTCGGTTATGTACAGATACGAAAACCGGAGCTGAAGATCAAAGATTATGACACATATCACAGTTTCTACTGTGGTCTGTGTCATATTTTATATGAGCGTTTCGGCATCCGCGGACAGGTCACACTGACCTATGATATGACTTTTCTGGTGATGCTGCTCTCTTCTTATTATGAATCGGAAGTAACGACGGAGAAGCGGCGCTGCATCGTGCATCCGGCCAAAGCGCATACGGAACGCACAACGGATCTGACCGCCTACGGTGCGGATATGAATGTGCTGCTGACCTACTTTCATTTTGTGGATGACAAGCAGGACGAGAACAGCATACGGGCAAACGGCGGGATCGCTTTATACCGCAGTGCGTATGCAAAGATCAAAGACCGCTATCCGCTGCAGTGCAAACGGATCGTGCACTCGTTAAAGACGTTGCGAGCGATCGAGCTGCGGGACAACGGATCGGAAGAAGATCTGAATGCGGCCTGCGATTCCTTCGGCCGACTGATGGCTGCTTTGTTTGCCTATGATGAGAAAGATCCGATGCTGCATGCGCTGAAGGGACTGGCATTTCATCTGGGACGCTATATTTATCTGATGGATGCCTGGGACGATCTGGCGGAGGATATCGAAAAAAAGCGTTACAATCCTTTGAAATCATTGTATAATCATGATTTGTACGATGATAAAAAAGTCGAGAGCCTGCTGTACGACAGTGCGGCAAAGGCAGCGGCGTACTTTGAAATGCTGCCCTGTCTGCAGTACCGGGATATCCTGCGGAACATCTTATATGCGGGGATCTGGAACAAGTTTGACAAAAAGCAGGCAGAGTGTAAGAAAGAGCAGGTATAGAGACTGCCGAAAAGACAGCGAAGATATAAGGACGGAATGAGTATGTATAATAAAGATCCATACGAAACTTTGGGACTGGCTCCGACCGCCAGTGACGACGAGATCAAATCGAGATACCGGGAGCTGATCCGTAAGTATCACCCGGACAATTATGTCGGTGCGGATCAGACACTGGTGGAACTGGCGAATGAGAAGTTTACGGACGTGCAGGGCGCCTACAACGAGATCATGGAACGCAGATCTTTGGGCGATTATACCGGCGGTGCCAGAGGGCAGCGAAACGGTTCGTACAATAATCCCAATCAGGGCAGCTACAACGGCAATCCGTACGGACAAGGCGGACAGGGCGGATACGGCGGTAATCCCTACGGAAATCAGAACCAGCAGCCCTACCAGCAGAATTATCAGAACTACGGTAACTATTACGGGCGTCCGGCGCGATATAACGGCGGCGACGGCTGCGGTACCGGCAATCTATGCTGTGACCTGTGGTGCGCAGACACGCTGTGCGAATGCATGGGCGGCGATATCTGCGGATGTTTATAAAACGGATTTTAAGAAAAACGGAATGTAGAGGAAACGGATTTGTCAGAGGCAAAAAAGCATAACGACCCGGGAAGGAATGTAAGGAATATTGCTGTTGCAGGCATGGTTACGGCTCTGACGATCGTTCTGCTCTATCTGACCGTACTTTTACAGTGGAATACGATCTTTTTACTGGCTCTGGCAGCCTATCTGACGGGAACGCTGTGTTACCTGACGACCGTACCGCATGCGGCGGCGGGGATGACGGCAACGGCGATCCTGTCTTTTTTATTGCTCCCGAAGAAAACCTATGTCTTTATTTATCTGCTGCTATCGGTCTATGTGCTGGTCTTTGAAACGATCTGCAAGCAAAGAACAAAGGGTACACCCATACCGGCGGCAAAGGAATGGTCGGTCAAGGCAGCGGTCTGGCATGCGCTGGCCTTTGTGGGCGGAATCCTGGCGATCCTTTTCTTTCAACTGCTGACCGGCCTGGATGACAACGGCGGCCTGTTTGGGCCGGATCCGCTGAGCTGCATCACCTATGTATTTGACGCACCGGCAAAGTTTCTGGGATTCCTTCACGATCTGCCGGATGTGGTGAAACTACTGATACTGCTGGCGGTGGCAGACATCTTCTGGGTGATCTTTGACCGGGCATATCTGTATTACGCAAGATTGGTAAATTTAAAGATTAAAAAAATACAAAGTGATACCTGAATACAAAATAAGCATCCCACCGCCATGGGATGCTTATTTCAACTTGGTTTTGCTGAGTCTTAATACATTCAGGGGTTAGATCGTTTCTTTAAACCCGGCAAACAGCTGATCTGCCTCGGTACTCATGCTAAAGCACGGTTTATCGCATGTCAACGCTTTCGCTGCAGATAGCCCGTTCAGATTAACGCCCGCAGATCCAGTTTCGGGCGTTCTATTTTCCACAGACAATACAGACTGTGATCGGAGTACATCTTCCAAAAGCCGTGCGCGGTGTCGACGGAGAGTGCGGTAAACAGGATAATTGCAGCGGGGGGGATGATCTCGACCGGCAGTTGGGTGATCACGCCCATGATCGCCGGAAAACAGTAGCCCATGAAATTTTCAATGATGTACGCAAAGCCGAGGCTGGTAGGCACGGAGGTGTATTTGGTCAGATGCAGCGGGATCCAGCTGTAATTCCAATAGATGACGCCGGTGGCCTTTTCCGTGGCGGTACCGAGCAGGATCTCTCCGATACTGACGGTGAAAAAGGCCAGTATAAAGTAGATCTCGCTGTCCGTAAACCGGTCGCTCACAATAGGAACATGTACATCCGAAGGCGTTCCGAACATCAGATAAAAATCGACCATGAGGACGCCGTATCCCAAAAGAAAGGGGAGCGTCATATTACGGTTGTCCATGTAACCTTTCGTCAGGAGGAGCCAGGTATTTTCGATCGCAAATCCGACGAAGGAGATCACCACTGCGGCGAGCATCAGTTCAAAGATTCCGTATTTCATACTTGCAATACCTCCTTTCCGGTGATATACTTGTTCTGTGTTTACAAGTGTAACACATAGACAAGTGTCAATCAATATGGACGGTCTCGGAGTGGACAAGATCGGCAAAATTGAAAAGATGTAACAGAATCGGCTTTTTTGCAACAGGGAGGTGAAGTTTGTGAGCGAGAAAAAGGAATCCTTAACGGAATTGCAGAAAAAAGAAATCCTGCGGATGAACAATAAGGAATCCAACCAGCTGACCCGGGAGTGCCTGCAGCTGGCATTGATCCATCTGATGGCGGAGCAGCCTTATGAGAAGATCACCGTCAGTGAGATCGTGCGACGGGCCGGGGTTTCCCGAACCGCGTTTTACCGAAACTATACCGATAAAGAAGACATCCTGCATGAGATGGGTGGCAAGCTGATTGAGATGATCTCCGAACTGACGGACAAACCGGAACTGTTTGAAGACTCCCGAAACTGGTTTGAAAATGTGTTCCGGCTGATGCGGGAAAACAAAGATGTCCTGACCCTGTTAGATAAAGCAGGGATACAGCAGGAATATCTTTTCTCCGGCAGATCGATCGTAGAGACCTTATATCCGGCCAAGGATACGGAGGATAAATATCTTAAGCTGGCAGCAGAAGCGGCTTTTTACCAGATCCTCATCACCTGGTTTCGTGACGGGATGCAGGAGGAGGAAAGCTATATGGCGGATATCTGCATCGAGATCTTCGATAATATCTTGAAAAAATTAGATCATACATAACAGGTATTGTTCAAAAACAGGGCACAGTATTCATATTGAAAAGACGACAAGACAAGGAAGTGACAACATGAGTGCAAAGACAGAACCGAACCACAAAGATATCACCGGCGTAAACTTCAATGAAAAGGGGGAAGAGAAGCAGCCGTTCATGATCAGGGTAGCGACCTTTATCGTGGACCGTCGAAACCTCTTCTTTTTATTGCTGGGGATCGCAACCATCTTTTCCCTGATCGCATCCAAATGGGTGTCGGTGGAAAACTCACTGGCGGCATATCTGCCGGAATCGGCGGAGACTACCATCGGTCTGCACCGGATGGAAGATGAGTTCATTACCTACGGCAGTGCCAAAGTGATGGTGATGAACATTACCTATGACGATGCGAACCGGATCGCCACGGAACTGAAAAACCGTGACGATGTGTATATGGTGAGTTTTGATAACAGTACAACCCATTTCAACAATTTTTCCGCACTGTACGATATCATCTTTGCCTATCCGGAGAAGGATCCCAGAGCATTGGAAGCATTGGAAGATGTGAAGACGAAACTGGCAGGCTACGATCTGTGCGTTTCCACCTCAATGGGCGATGCGGCGGCCGAGCAGCTGGCGGCGGAAATGAATGTCATCAGCGTGATCGTGGCCGTCATCGTATTGACGGTGCTGCTCTTAACCTCCCAGACATGGGCGGAGGTGCCGGTGCTGATCCTGACCTTCGGACTGGGCGCGATCCTGGCATCCGGTACCAATTTCCTGATGGGAACGATCTCGTTTGTATCCGATTCCGTGACCATCGTATTGCAGCTGGCGCTGTCCGTGGACTATGCCATCATCTTCTGTAACCGTTATAAGGAAGAGCATCAGACGCTGGATATCCGTGAGGCAGATATTGTGGCGCTTTCCAAGGCCATTCCGGAGATCAGCTCCAGTTCGCTGACCACTGTCGGCGGTCTGCTGGCCATGATGTTTATGCAGTACGGCATCGGTAAGGATATGGCCATCTGTCTGATCAAGGCGATCTTCTTCAGCCTCCTGTCCGTATTCCTGTTTATGCCGGGACTGATCATGCTCTTCGGTAAACTGATGGACAAGACAAAGCACCGCAGCTTCATTCCGAAGATCGATTTTGTCGGAAAGATCGACTACGCGACCAGACACATCATTCCGATCGTGTTCGTTGTTGTGGTTGTGATCGCCATCCACTTTTCCAACCAGTGTCCGTATGTGTACGGCTATTCCGAACTGACTACGCCGGTACAAAATGACCAGCAGATCGCGGAGGAGCGGATCTCGGAGAGTTTCGGTGACTCCAATCTGGTGGCGCTGATCGTACCGGGTGGAGATTATGAGAAGGAAAAGAAGATGCTGACCGAGCTGGACCGCCGGCAGGAAGTGGATCACAGCCAGGGCCTGGCCAATACCGAAGCCATGGACGGCTATATGCTGACGGACAAGATCACAGCCAGAGAGTTTGCGGAACTGATGGATGTGGACTATGAAATGGCACAGCTTTTGTATATGGCCTATGCCGTGGACGATGAGAATTACGCAAAGCTGGTGAACGGGCTTTCCTCCTATTCGATCCCGCTCATCGACATCATTATGTTTTTGTACGATGAAGTAGAAGAAGGCTATGTGACCCTGGAAGACGATGTGTATCAGGAACTGGTGGATGCGCACGATCAGATGCAGATGGCGCTGGATCAGCTGCAGGGCGAGAACTACAGCCGTATGCTGGTGTATCTGACACTGCCGGAAGGCGGAGAAGAAACCTTTGCTTTCCTGCAGGAGATGCATACGATCGCCGGAAAGTATTATGGCGACGATGTGCTGGTGGTCGGCGAATCCACTTCCCAGATGGATCTGCAAAAGACTTTCCAGACCGATAACAAGGTGGTTACCGTGGTTTCCATCCTGGCGGTATTGGTGGTATTGTTGTTTACCTTTATGTCGGCCGGCATGCCGGTGCTGCTGATCGCCGTGATCCAGGGTGCGATCTGGACCAACTTTGCCTTCCCCAGCCTGCAGCATGTGAACATCTTCTTTATGAGCCAGCTGATCGTGTCGTCCATCCAGATGGGTGCCAATATCGACTATGCGATCGTTATTTCCAGCCGCTTTATGGAGCTGAAGGAAGAGATGCCCAAAAAGCAGGCGATCATTGAAACATTGAACTTTGCATTCCCGACGATCATTACCTCCGGTTCCATGATGGTGCTGGCGGGATTTTCCATCGGGCAGCTTTCTTCGGATGGCGCGATCTGCGGTATCGGACAGTGCCTGTGCCGCGGTACGCTGATCTCCATCTTTCTGGTCATGTTTGTTTTGCCGCAGATCCTGATCATCGGAGCCACGATCATCGACAAGACCAGTTTCAAGGTATCCGTTCCGATCAAGCTGGATCGCGGTACCGGAGTGCTGCGCGTGGACGGTTATGTCCGTGGGCAGGTCAACGGTCTGGTGGTCGGCGAGATGCACGCCTTTGTCCGCGGTGATGTGGCGGCGATCGTGCGAATGGGCAGCCTGGAGGAAGCGGACGAGAGCAGTTTCGATCCGGCACTGGCTCTGGAGATGTCGGGAGGATCCGGCGGCGATGCGGCAGCAGATACCGGGAAAGGAGGCGAGGACAATGCGTAATCAATTTTATCGAATGCTTTCTGTGATGGTTGCCGGTGGGATGCTGTTTGGAAATGCAGCAGACGTAACGGCGGGATATACGAACGGGCTCGTCTGCTATGAACCCGGAGAGGATGTGCCGGAGGGCGAATCTGCCGGTACGGAAAACGAACGCGAGCGGATCGAGATCAGTACGGCGGAAGATCTGATCGCCTTTGCGGAGCAGTGCCATACCGACAGTTTTTCCAGAAACAAGGATGTGGTACTGATGGCGGATATCCGTCTGAACAACACCGATTTTACTACGATCCCGATCTTTTGCGGACATTTTGAAGGCAACGGCTATACGATCTCGGGATACAACTATGGCGGTGACGGATATGTCACGGGCTTTTTCCGCTACATCGGAGAAGGTGCGACGGTCCAGAATCTGCACCTGAACGGAACGATCCATGCGCAGGGGAAACAGCAGGTAACGGGCGGTCTGTGCGGTATCAATTCCGGCAGGATCAGCGGCTGCAGTTTTGACGGAAGGATCTACGGCAAGTCGGAAACCGGCGGTGTTGCGGGTGTGAACACTGCGGAAGGTGAGATCTTAAACAGCGAGAATACCGGTACGCTGTCCGGCTATTATTTTACCGGCGGGATCTGCGGAAAGAATTACGGTATGATCTACGGCTGCAGCAATGCCGGAAACTTAAACGACAGCGTGGAGTGGATCACCGAAGAAGATAAAATGAATACGGATCTTTTGGAGAACCTGACGGATGACGAATCGGATCTCACCCAGATCCGGCGGCAGAGCGGTGTAGATACCGGCGGGATCGCGGGGTATTCCAGAGGGGCCGTGATCGGTTGTGTAAACGACGGCACCATCGGTTACGAGCATGCCGGCTATAACATCGGCGGGATCATCGGCAGACAGACCGGTCTGGTGAGCAACTGTTCCAACCGGGGGATCGTGCTGGGCCGTAAAGATATCGGCGGTATCGTCGGTCAGATGGAGCCGTATCTGGAACTGAATGAGGAAGATTCGATCCATAACGATGTGAACGATCTGCACAGTATGGTCAACCAGCTGACCTATATGATGGATAGCGATAATGCGCAGGTCAAGGCAGATCTGGAAGCGCTGCGGGGTTATGCGGATAATGCCGTCAGCACCGGCGGTACGATGGCGGATCAGGCATCGGCGTATGTGAATGACAATACCGATGTGGTGAATGCTGCCGGACAGAGAGCTTCGCATGTGCTGGGAATGATGCCGGGAGTCACGGATAATGTGACTGCGGCCGGAGACCATGCCGATGCGCTGGCAGCGGATATGAAAAAACTCAACGAGCATCTGTTTTTGAGCGGGAATATTTCGGAAGAGCAGAAACAGAGACTGGACGGCTATACCGACACCCTCGAAAACAGCTCCCGGGATATGAAAAACGATGCGGACCGTATTTATGAAATGATGGAAGGGGAAGCGCAAAAGATCGAAGAGAATCTGCCGGATCCGAACGGGGTAGATGTGGAACTGCCGGATCCGAATGCGATCGATACAGAGCTGCCGAACCCGGAGGACCTGCATATCGAACTGCCGGATCCGCAGGAGACTGATCCGGAACAGTTGTTGGAAGACGGAAAGGACGATCTGTCGCAACTGCATGATCGGATCACGGATCTGAGACCGGATCCGGACACCTCGGAACTGGCGGAAGCTGCGGCGGAAACCGAGCAGGATGCTGCACAGGCCCGCAACGCGATGAGCGGTCTGTACAAAGAGTACACGCAGATCCTGGAGAATGCATCTGCCGATGTGCACAAGGATGTAGAGAATGCCCTGACGGAAGTGGAGGATTCGATGGAATCGCTGGACAAGGCGCAGGCTTCGATGAGCGACATCGTATCCTATCTGAATGCGCAGGATGATCTGCAGATGATCAAAGTCCGTGAAGACTGGGACAAGAATGTGGATAACATTCAGGAGCAGATGGACAATATGTCTGCGGCGATGCAGCGACTGGGGGATCACGCACAGGATTACAGCGAGGATGTGAATGCGCAGATCCGTACGATCAATGACCAGATCAATCTGATCTACAACGATATTTATAACAAAGTCAACGAGCGGATCGACGGGATCAAGGAAGACAATTACGACTACATCTACGCGGATATTTCCGATGCGGATCTGGAACACGCAACCCTCGGAAAAGCGGCCGGCAGTTACAATTACGGAACGGTGCGCGGTGATGTGAATGTTGGCGGTATCACCGGTTCGATGGCGATTGATGAGGAAGATCCGGAAGGCAATGCCGCAGGCAGTGTGCAGATCTCCATCGGCGGCAGATATACTTCGCGGAATATCATTCTGGGATGTACGAACCGCGGCTATGTTATCTCCAAGAATGACGGTGCGGGCGGCATCGTGGGCTTTATGAGAAACGGTGTGGTCAGCGGCAGTTACACCTACGGAACGGTGGAGAGTACCGAAGGCAGTTATGTCGGAGGGATCGCCGGACAGTCTCTGGCGATCATCCGTGACAGTTATGTGCTGTGTGCGTTGTCCGGTGCCGATAATGTGGGCGGTGTGGCCGGCAGCGGAAGCACGATCACCGGTTGTTATGCTATGCCGACCATTACCGGATGTACCGGAAGGAACGGTGCGATCGCCGGACAGATCGCCATCGATGAGGATACGCAGTTGCTCCGCCTGGATCAGCTTTCGAACAACCATTATGTCAGTGAAGTGCTCTATGGTATCGACTGCATCAGCTATCAGGATGCGGCGGAACCCATGGCGTATGCGGATCTGCTGGCAACGCCGGGAACACCCATCGCATTCCGTTACCTGACGGTGACCTTCCGTGTGGACGATCAGTTTTTGGGAACCCAGCGGGTGAATTACGGGGATTCCTACTCCTCGATCAAATATCCGGAGATCCCGAATAAAGAAGGATGCTACGGTGTGTGGCCGGAGATCGGTGACGGCGAGATCATGGGAAATATGGTGATCAAGGCGACCTATACCGACAGCGTACGCGTGATCGAAAGTGCGGAGACGGATGCGGTCAGCGGAAAACAGCTGGCGATGATCGACAATGACTTTAATAACGAGGCACGGCTGGTGGTGCAGACGGCGGATCTGCCGGTCTTTGCAAAAAGCGGTTATACGGATACGGTGTATTACGGGGTTTGTGTGGAAAACAGCGGGAAGGATGCCGGTGAGAGTTTTGATCTGCGTCTGTACAATCCGTACGGGAAGCAAAAGATCTGCGTATGGCAATACAATGGGACGGACTGGATCGAGACAGAGTATCTGGAACGCGGCTCCTACGTGCAGGTACAGATGCAGGGATTGGAAGGCATCTATTGTATCTCCGTGCATGAAGATCACATGCTGACGATCCTGGGGGCCGTCGGCGGTGTGATCGTAGCAGGTATACTGGCGATCCTTCTGGGAGGCCGCAAAAAGAACAGGAAGAAAAAGAAATAGGAATTAATCCAGATCTTCCGGCTCATCCGGTTCGGTTTCACAGAGCGGAAGAGAAAAGATGAATTCCGTTCCGACGCCTTCGGTGGAAATGACATTGATGTTTTCACCGTGGGCGCGGATGATCTCACGGGTAATGGACAGGCCGAGGCCTGTTCCTTTTTTGTCCTTACCGCGGGAGAGATCGGATTTGTAAAAACGGTCAAAGACATAAGGAACGCTGTCCTTGGGAATGCCGATACCACTGTCTTTGACGGAGACAAATACCTTGTTGTGTTTCTCCGTGGTTTCGACTTTGACCACGGAGTTTTTGTGACTGAACTTGACCGCGTTATCGATCAGGTTGTAGAGCACCTGCTGGATACGGGTCAGATCCGCGGTCACCGGAAGGGTATCGCCGGTGAGGGAAAGCTCGATAGCGATCTTTTTCTCGCGGCAACTGCCTTCAAAGGTTGCCGCGGTATGACGGATGACCATATTGATGTCAAAGTCCGTTTTCTCCAGCAGCATACCCTGGGTGTTTAGGTTGTTTAAGGTGAGCAGATTGTTGGTCAGTTTGATCAGACGATCCGTCTCATTCAAAACGATGTCGATGTATTTCGGATACATTTCGGGCGGGATGGTGCCGTCCTGCATCGCTTTTAGGAAGCCGTTGATGGAGGTCAGCGGAGAGCGGAAGTCGTGGGAGACATTGGCCACGATGTGTTTCTGGTTGTCTTCGCCGCGGGCCAGTTCCTGTGCCATGTACGCCAGGGAAGCAGCCAGATAACCGATCTCGTCATCACTTTCCACGTTGATCTCGTAATGCAGGTTGCCGGCCGCATACTGCTCGGTCGCATCGATGATACGACGCAGCGGGATATAGACCAGCTCCGTAAAAAAGATCAGAATGATCAGGGACAGCAAAAACAGGATGATCAGCATGATGTAGTCGATATCAAGCAGATGATCGGCGGCATCCTGCAGATGGGTCATATCGTAGTGCATGACCACATAACCGCGAACGGCATATCCCAGTGTGATCGGCGCGGCAACGGAAAGATGTTCCGTTTCGAACTGATGATAAAAGGTGCTCACACTGTAAAAGGAACCGGATAACGCGGTGATATCGAAGCCTTCGATCGTCACCGGATTGTCCACGTCGACCGGCATATCCGAGTCGACCACGACCAGACCGGAAGGGTTGAGGATCTGGATGCGCGCCTGCTGCATGGCAGAACTATCGTCCAGAAGAATCTTCATACTGTTCAGGGAGATTTCATTTTTGTACAGCATCAGGGCATCGTTTTCCGACAGCCACGATGCCGTACGATAGAGTTCTTCGGCTTTGTTTTTTCGCAGCTGGTTTAAGGTCATCTGTTGCATAAAGGTAGCCACGATGATAAAGCCGAAGATCGCAAAGATCAGATATGCAATTAAAAGTTTGATATAAAGTGTCCGTTTCATAGATCCGATCAGACCCTGTTACATCAATTCAAATTTGTAGCCCACGCCCCAGATCGTGGTGATCTTCCAACGCTCGTGATCGCCGATCTTTTCGCGGATACGTTTGATATGTACATCCACGGTACGGGTATCCCCCACATATTCGTAGCCCCAGATCTGGTCTAACAGCTGCTCGCGGGAATACACATGGTTGGGCTGGGATGCCAGGAAATACAACAGTTCCAGCTCCTTCGGCGGCATCTCCACGCGGTGTCCGCGGTAAGTAACGCTGTAGTTGGAACGGTTGATGACAAGGTCCGTCAGGCGCACTTCGTTTTCCGGCTCCGGCTGCGGTGCTTCGGCAACCACCGGTTTGTAGCGGCGCAGAACGGCTTTGACACGGGCCACCAGCTCCTTGGAGTCGAAGGGTTTTTCCATGTAATCGTCGGCACCCAGTTCCAGACCCAGCACTTTGTCAAAGACTTCGCCTTTGGCAGAGAGCATGATGATCGGTACCTGCAGCTCTTCCTTGCGGACTTCACGGCAGACCTGATAGCCGTCGATCCCCGGCAGCATCAGATCCAGCAGGATCAGATTCGGGTTGAATTCTTTGACTGCGATCAGAGCAGATTCGCCGTCGCCGACAATCCGGGTCTCAAAACATTCCTTGATCAGATAGAGGCTGATCAGCTCTGCAATGTTTTCGTCATCGTCTACGATCAGAATGCGTTGTTTTTCTGCCATGAAGATACCTTCTTTCTGAAATGTTTTTGTGTATTAACGAAACTTAATTATCGAAATTCTACTACGGTCACGCCGGCATCGCCTTCCCCATGGGCGGCCAGTGCAAAACCTTTGACTACCGGATTGCTGCGCAGGTAATCGTGAATGCCTTTTCGCAGGGCGCCGGTGCCTTTGCCGTGAACGATACGGACTTTTTCCATATGTGTCATATAGGCATCGTCGAGATATTTGTCAATACGGGCGATGGCATCATCCACGGTAGAGCCGATCACATTGATCTCGGCGGAAACATGGGATGCCTTGCTGATGTCCAAAGTGCCCTTTCTGGTAGCGGCAGCCTTCTTGGCCGTGCTTTCCGGCTGGGCCTGCGCACGGGTCAGATCGCCGAGGCGTACCTTGGATCGCATGATGCCGCACTGTACCTGTACATTGCCATGCTTATCCGGAGCCGTCAGAACCACACCGTCTACCTGCATGGAGATGATGTGAACCGGAGTCCCGGGAACCGCTTCTTTGGCCGTCAGGATCTTGGGACCGGCGGTTTCTTCCGGCTTCTTTTTCTTGCTGCTCTGCATTGCCTCGCGGTAGATCGCCTCATCCTGTTTGGACAGCCATTCACGCACATTCTGGCGC
This sequence comes from uncultured Lachnospiraceae bacterium, assembly GCA_946403625.1. Classification (GTDB taxonomy): domain Bacteria; phylum Bacillota; class Clostridia; order Lachnospirales; family Lachnospiraceae; genus NK4A136. The sequence continues at coordinate 26,209 of CAMJAP010000005.1, read as the reverse complement.
TTCTTTTCCATGGTCTGGATCTTCATCTGACTGCCCTGCTGGTTGAATACACGGATGGTCTCGTCGGCCACATCCTTGGCATCCTGCAGGATATCCTTGGCTTCCTCGCGCGCGTCTTTTAGGATCTGCTCGCGCTGGTTCTGCAGTTTATCTTCGCGCTCTTCCACATTTTTCAGGCGCGCTTCCAGATCTTTTTTCTGTTCATCAAAGGCATCCCGTTCTTTTTCCAGCTGGATGCGTTTGTGTTCCAGATCGGCAATGACGTTTTCAAAACTTTCCGATTCGCTGCTTACGTATTGGCCGGCGGATTCGATGATGTCATCGGACAGCCCCAGTTTCTTGGAAATGGCGAACGCGTTACTCTTACCCGGAATACCGGTGAGCAGACGATAGGTCGGACTCAAAGTTTCCACATCAAATTCGCAGCTGGCGTTTTCTACCCCTTCCGTAGAGAGGGCGTAGATCTTGAGCTCGCTGTAGTGCGTGGTCGCCATGGTGCGAATGCCCTGCGTGTGCAGGTGGTTTAAGATCGCGGTCGCCAGTGCCGCACCTTCGGTAGGATCGGTGCCGGCGCCGAGTTCGTCAAACAGACACAGACTGTCCGCATCCGCCTTTTTCAGGATCTGCACGATCGAGGTCATATGCGAAGAGAAGGTGGACAGGCTCTGTTCAATGCTCTGTTCGTCACCGATGTCCGCAAAGACTTCGGAGAACAGGGACAGTTCCGAACGATCCAGTGCCGGGATGTGCAATCCCGCCTGGCCCATTAAGGTAAGCAGACCAACCGTCTTTAACGATACCGTCTTGCCGCCGGTGTTGGGACCGGTGATGACCAGCAGATCGTAGTCTTTTCCCAGGGAAACATCGATGGGAACGGCTTTGGCCGGATCCAGGAGCGGATGTCTTGCCTTGCGCAGATGGATGCGGTGTTCCGTGTTGTATAACGGCCGGGTCGCATTGAGTTTTAATGCGTATTTTGCCTTGGCAAAGATAAAGTCCAAAAGTGTCAGGGTCTTTTGATCCTCGGCAATGATGTCGCCGTACTGCGCCACATGGGCGGAGAGTGCGACTAAGATGCGACGGATCTCGTCCTGCTCTTTTTGCTTTAACTGATTGAGCTGGTTGTTCAGTTCCACGATGGCCGCCGGTTCGATAAAGAAAGTAGAACCGGTGGAAGACTGGTCGTGCACAATGCCCGGCACCTGCGATTTGTATTCCGATTTGACCGGGATACAATAGCGGTCGCCACGCATGGTGATGACGGCGTCCTGCAAATAACTGCGCAGGGACTGATTGACCATATGATTGAGCTGGCTGTGGATGCGACCGGTGATCACATTGAAGGACCGGCGGATCTCGGCCAGATCTTTGGATGCGTTATCTGCCATCTCTTCTTCGGAGAGGATGCAGCGGCTGATCTCGTTGGACAGCTGTGTCAGCGGATCCAGACGGAGGAACAGATCGGCCAGGCAATCCTGCGGCTCTTCCACAGGGGCACCGGTCTCGGTTCCGTATTCCGCGCATGCGCCCACGCAAAGAAGCAGCCGGGCAATGGAGAGCAGTTCGCCCATGGAAAGGGCGCGCCCGATGCCGGCATCCTTCAAAAGCTGGCGTACATCAAAATTGGCCCCGAAGGACAGGCGGTCGCTCTTTAACATTCTGGTCAGAGCGGCAGCAGTCTGGTCCTGGGCATCTTCGATCCAGTCTGCATTCTGGGACGGGCGCAGGGTCTCGCACATACGCTTGGCCGGTGTGCTGCCCGTAAAAGAAGAAAGGATCTCCGTTATTTTATCAAATTCTAAGGTGTGTAATACTTTTGCATTCATAATAATCAAATATAACCTAATAAATAGGAAAAATCAAGGTTTTGCCGTATGCGGGCGTCTTGGTGAAAAGGGTTTTGCAACAAAAAACTGCCGGCGGGAATGGTCGGCAGTTGCAGTATTTACGGGGTGTTTTGTGATCGTGTATCGAAAAGTGTCTGCGTTACGGTGTTTCCACATAGCCGTCGCAGTGGAATTTGCTGTCGTAGCAGCGGACATTTAAGTCGGTGCTTTCCTTTATCACGATCGCGGTGATCGCCTGCATTCCGTCGTCGTCTGCGGCGATGCTGACGGTTCCTCCGTCGAGATAGATAAAGCCCTTTTCGGAGTTGTCCTCTTTGTCGGATTTGATGCCGTCTCCCTTGCAGGATAAGGTGAGGTTTCCGCCGAGGATCACGACACTGTCATTGCCTTTAAGCGCGTTGTTTTCCGCCTGCACGGTGATGTTGCCGTTTAGGATCTTTAAGTCATCCTTGCAGCTGATGCCGTTATTCTTTGCGGCGGTGACGGACAGGCTGCCGCTGCCGTTGATGCTTAAATCGATCTTGCTGTAGATACAGCCTTTGTCTTCGGAATCGATGCCGTCGGAGATGTGATTTTCGCTCTCCGGTGCCAATGTGATCAGAGCTTTGTCACCGCTCTCAAAATACAGAGGTGCGCCGGTGGTGCAGCAAAGATCGGCACCGTCGAGTACGATCTGCACTTTATCGTCGGCGCCGCCCTGAAAGCAGATCTGTCCGCCGCTCAGGGTTCCGCGCAGGATGTAGGTGCCGCCTTTGGTGATGCAGATCTTATTGCCGTCGATGGTGATGGTATCGTTAATGTAGTTTTCCTTTGCTTCGTTGGAAACATCCGCACCGGTGGTGATCTCCAGTCCGTTGCTGTTTAAGTTCAGAAGGATCGCCTGCGCATCGTCAAACTCCTCCATCTGGTCAAAGGAAGAAGCTTTCACCGTGATCTCTTCGGTCACGCTGTATTCTTTTTTGGAGCCGGTATCGTAGGGGAATTCTGTCAGGAAGCTTAAGTCATCCGGAGCAGCGATGGAGACCGCATCGCTATCCGCAGTCGTTCCCAGATCCACCGTAACCGTACCGCCGTCTGCCGTTGCCGCACTTCCTTCCGTTTGCGCTGCGGTCGGTGTCGTATTCGCCAGTGCATTTGCCGGCTTCACACTCGTATCCCCGCACCCGCACAGCAGAGCCGCGCTCAATACAGCAGCAAGGTATTTTTTATTCCAATTGAGATCTTTCATAATGGTTTCCTTTCGTAAAGTCAGACACGGGGATGTTTTACTCAACCGGTACAGCTTCGGGAGCAGGAGCGATTTCCGGGGCGGGGACGGCTTCGGGAGCCGGTTCCGGCGGAACATCGCCCGCGTTGTTGGTCTGCTTCGGGGCGCCGACGGTGTAGGTTGCGGCGTGACGGTTAAAGTCGTCCATGTGGATGCTCTCGTCGATCCAGTCGTAGCGCTTCTGCAGGAAATCCTTTAGCTGCAGGGCGGAGGAGTCCTTGCTGCTGCGTCCGTAGACTGCGTCGTTCTGCGGACGGGAGGGCGAGGCTTCTTCCGTGTGCCGGTCGATGGAATCGAAAGCAACCTGTAATAACTCGTCTTTCTTTTCGTCCCAGCGCTCACGGACGGCCAGCATAAAATCGTCGTCGCGATAGAGATAGGTCATATAGTGGTTCTGCGCCAGATCGTAGACCTGCTCGGCGCTGCTCCAGTAGCGGTAGGTTTTGTTGTCGTAGGTAAAGTTGCCCATCGCCATATCGAAATCCCAGATGGGTCCGATGTGCAACCGCCCGTTCTCCGGACGATACAGGAAGGTGCTGCGCCACAGAGCGGAGTCCGTGTTGACGCACAATTCCATAACGATGAACCAGTCTACCCAGGAATCTACATCGATGAGTTCTTCCCAGCCTTCCTTGTTCACAAAGGCGGTGTCTACCTGTGCCATATAGTCCATAATGAATTTGGCTTCGTCGGTATTGGCCTTGTCAAATTCCGGATAGATGAAACGCAGGCGCGGGGAATGCGGCGTTTCAAAATGATCCTGACCGTAGCGTACATTGTAATTGAAGAGATCGATGCCGGTCTCTAACAGAAACGGGGTGTCCCCGACGGTTGCGTCGGCCAGCGGGAATCCCTCATCGGCCAGCAGATCTACTTTGTCCTGTCCCGGTTCGATCTTTTCGGAAAAGGTATAAACCCCGATGTATTTGTTGTTCAGATATACATCCACCAGCTGCTGCTTGGGGGTGTAGTCCAGACCGTCCAGGCAGGAGGCGATGTCCATAGCCACGCAGTTGCGGATAAAGGTGCGGTCCACATAACTGGAGACCAGGACATATTTTCTGGCATTGACCATACCGAGCAGGGATGCGGCCTCATCCAGTTTGAGCATATAGCCTTTCTGCGGATAGTAACGCCAGGTGGTGTTGCCGCGTCCGCGGATGCCCAGAGTGTATTCTTTGCCGTCCAGGATCAGCTTGCCCGGAGCGTATACATCGCGGCTGGTCACGGCTTTGCCGTTGTCCGTGGAAAGATAGAGTGCCGGGAGATTGGATTCGAACTGCCGGTCTACATCCGGAGTAGGAACACTGTCCTCGGATCCCTCTGCAACAACATTTTCTGCGGGATCGCCCAGCTGCATCGTTACGATACCGTCATAAATCTCCACGCCGGGCAGCGGTTTGGAAACCACTTCGGTGGGCGCGGCCGTCGGTGCTGCGGTTGCCGTCGGATCCGTAAGGGCGGTCTCCGATCCGGGAACCGTTTTTTTGGAAAACAGATCCGTGCGGCGGATCATCACAAAGATCATAAAGGCCGCAATCACGCCCAGAACGACCACGATAAACAGTTCGGTGTTGTTGATCCGGCGCTTTTTTTTCTTTTTGTATTTGTCAGAAGAATGGTTGTGGTTCATATTATTTGATATCTGCGATTACCCAGTTTCCGTCGATGTTGACAAAGTAATACATGCCGTCGGTGGTATCGATCACTTCGCGGCTGCCCCAGATCGTCATGGATTTTTCCAAAAACACATGGCAGCAGAAACAGTCTTCGCTGTATTCGATGTAGTGATCGACCTCTTCGGTAACGAAATGCGTCTTGGTGTGCGAGTCATAGTATCCCATGCTGTTGCGGCGATATTCTTCCGCAAGGCTTAAATACTCGGAATCGGCCGGGAAGAGATGGCGGATCGGGTTGATGCTGCCCTGCGCTCCCGGCAGGTCTTTCGAGAAAAAGAGCGAATAGGTTTTTACGGCATCCAGAACCAGCGCCTTGCGATCTTCCGGCATCTCGCTTTCCGAAGGTGCCAGGGAGATGTTTAAGCAGGAACCGGTGAGGGAAAAGATCCCGTCATGACCGGTCGGATCTGCGGCAGAGTACTCGGCAACCACCGATGCATCTTGATCCAGAATGCATACTTCCGGTAAGCGATGCAGATCGTTGATCTCGTAATTGATCTGATCCGGGATCTCGACATAGGCTCTGCAATAGTCCAGACCGGACAGTTCCTTTTGGCCGCTGCGGCAGTCGTCGGTCACCGCGATGCCGTTCAACTGTAAGGAATAGCCTTCCGGCAGCGTGGCGGTGATGCGAAACTTCGGATCTTCCGGTAACAGGCGGATCTCCTGCGGCACCCACTGGGTGATGGTCAGCAGTTTCAGGCGGGTTTCGCTCTCGCCGGGCAGCAGGGAAGTTTCGGCAAATCGGTGCTCGCCGGAATATAAGCTGTAGCGGATCGCACCGGTGGTAAAGTCTTCCATTTCGCGAAGGTACTGCACACCGTTTGCGGCAATCTCGGCATTTAATTCCGCCAGATGATCCGCTGCGGTATCATAGACGGAATACTCCGTTGCATCGGTGATCGCGATCGTATACGGCAGGCGGCCGTTTTCGGCATCCCCGGAAAGATCGGAAAGCAGCACGGTCGCATTGCTTCCGATGCCCTCTGCGGCAAGCGTGTCCGCAACGGCGGCGATGGCATGCTCCGGCTGGGAGGCTTCGTATACGACCAGGACACTGTTCACATGGCGCAAAAAGAGAACCATAGCGATCAACAGTATGGCCATATAGATCAGAAAGACGATCCCGATATGCGATTTTTTTTCTTTGGTCTGTGTTGTCATTTTATTTTACGATAAATGCCGTGGGCAGTCGTCTGGACGAATCCGAATAAGTTAAGTAAGTGGAAGTGTGCGCATAGGCTCCGTCATAATACAGAGCAGAAGAGGAGCCGCCGTCCAGATTTGCGGCGTTTACGGCACCGTATTGCAGCATCACATCGATCAAATCCTGCCCCGTGGCACCCAGATGTCCGGAAGCCCCGCGGCCGTCCGTCACCAGGATCAGCACCGTACCGTCGGCGCATTGACCGATGCAGGTACGGGGATTGGCACCGACGCCTTTGCCGTTTAGGTCGACGGGATTGCCGTTGATGATCAGTTTCGTGAACAGGTTGGTGTTGCTGCTGTTCAGATCTTTGAAGGAAACGGCATCCACGATATTGTTTTCTTTTACATAGGTAGAAAAGCCGGCGGCACCCATATTGCCGACTTCGGTGACCATCAGGATATGATTGGCATTAAAGCCCACCATCACATCGCCGTGGGAAGGTTCGTTAAAGAGGATCTCGCCGTCTTTGACCACCACGCCCACCGGTCGTCCGCCCCAGTTGCTTCCGGAATTGACAAACTCACCGGCGTTGGCACCGGCAACGGCATTGTTGGCTTTGCAGTGGTCGCCCACCGTCAGGCCGTTTTTGTCCTGTTCCATGGAAGACCAGGGATAAGAAGTGGAAAGTGCGATACGGGAAGGGTCTTTTATTGCCAGCAGGGCGCCTTCGAATGTGCGTCCTTTGATCGTGAGTAAAGCAAGCCCGTCTTCGTCAAAAGAGATCAGTGCGTTGTCTTCGGAAAGGGGTGTTTCGGCGGTGGTGACAGAGACCAGGGTTACATCCGTATCCGCATCGGCCGCCGTGTTTTCCGGTACGATCGCAGTGCCCGGGCTGGTCTGCAGGCATTGTTCCCGTTCTTCTTCCGTCAGATACCAGGAGACGACGAATTTCATTCCGCCGGTTTCCAGCATAGTCGCAACAAAGGTTTTGCGGGCGGAAGGAGAAGGGCCGTTACAGAATTTGCCCATCAACAGGTATAAAGTAAGAAAGAGCACCGCTACCGTGCCCAACAGAAATAATAATACCCAGCCGGTTGTTTGTAACATTCTCTTCATAACACCCCGCTATTATACACACTTGCCAAGGTTATGGCAAGATGATAGAATTTCGGGGTAAAACAACAAAGGAGAGACGAAAATGAAAAACAGAAAAATTTGTATCTTGATGGCTATGGCAACGATCAGTACCGTGGCGTTGTGCGCGTGCGGGGAGGAGACGGAGAGTGAACGTGGGAAGCGCCCGACCGAAGAACCGACGCAGGCAGCAGCACCGGATGATGCGCAGACACCGAATGATATCCTGACACCGGACGAGGATAAGCCGACGGAGCTGCAGGAGGATCGCTCGGTCCATGTGGATAATGTGGAAGATCTGATCAATGCGATCGAAAATAATGCGGTGATCGAGCTGGAGCCGGGAACCTACAACATTTCGGATTATCTGAATGCGGCATGGGCCAGTGAAGGCGAGCAGTGGAATGAGGATCATCCCTTTGCGGAGATCCAGGATGTATATGACGGATTGCAGCTGGTGATCATCGGAGTTGACGGTTTGCAGATCCGGGGCGGTACGGACAATTTCGGAGATACCGTACTGCTGGCAGATCCGCGGTATGCGGCGGTGCTGACCTTTGACCGATGCGACAATCTGTCACTCACCAATATGACCATGGGACATACCGAGACCGGCGAATGCTGGGGCAGCGTAGTCGATCTGTTCAGTTGCCGGTATTCCAAGATCTGCAATATGGATCTGTTCGGCTGCGGCGTGATCGGTTTGAATATGGAAGATTGCGGTGATCTGTACTGTGCGCAGACGACGATCCGTGAATGCTCGATGGGACCGCTTTACAACAGCGGCAGCGCCGGAAAATGGACCTTTAATGACTGCAGATTTGTGGATTCGGAGGGCGGCGGCTTTTTCGACGAAAGCCGGAATCTGACGATGGAGTTTAACCGCTGTGAATTCGGCGATCGCGAGACCGAGAATTTCATGTACCGCTCCGATACCGTAACGCAGGACTGTGTCTGGGGAGATCCCAATAACTATCCGGATTCGGATCCCTGGGATATGAAGGAATACGGACTGCCGGAAGAATTTCATGCCGATGATATGAGCGAGTGTTCTTTTGACGAAGAATTTCTTGCGAATACCACATGGTATGGCTTTACCGTGACGGATGAGAAAACGGGAGCAACAACGGAAGAGGAGACCAGTCTGTATTTTGATGAGAACGGTACCGGCTATTTTGATGATGAAAATGCCTTCCATCTGACCACATGGGAGATGGATACGGCCGGCGCAGTAAAGATGACGGTAGAGGACAACGGTGATGTGTATGAACTGTACTTGTATGCGGGTGATGGCAGTGACTGTTATCTGAAACTGGTTCAGAACGGTAAAGAGAGCTGGTTCTATTAAGAAGGAGTCTGTTATGAAAATCGTTATACTGGAGAGGGGAACCATCGGACCGGATGTGGATGTCAATGTGATCGGCGAACTGGGCGAAACCGTGATCTATGACAATACGGATCCGGAACAGGTGGCGGAGCGCGTTAGGGATGCCGAGATCATTGTGGCAAACAAATGCCCGTTAAATGAAAAAACGCTGAAGGATGCACCGAATGTCCGCTTTATCGAAGAGTTTGCGACCGGCTATGACAATATCGATATTGCGTATTGCAAGAGCCGCGGGATCGGTGTGGCAAATGTCAGCGACTACAGTACGCCGGCGGTGGTGCAGCATACCTTTGCGCTGGCGCTGTATCTGTCGGAACATCTGCCGCATTACGATGCTTATGTAAAGAACGGCTCCTATGCGGCTCAATCCAGATTCACCTATTTCGGTGTGCCGTTTACGGAACTGGCAGGCAAGACCTGGGGCATCGTCGGTATGGGACATATCGGACAGGGCGTGGCACAGGTGGCAAAGTCCTTCGGCTGCGAAGTGATCTGGTATTCCACCAGCGGTGCGCATACGATCGACGGATATCGTCAGGTGGATTTTGAAACCCTGCTTAAGGAAAGCGATTATCTGTCCCTGCACTGTCCGTTAAATGAAAAGACCCTGCATCTCATAGATGCGAAGGCATTGCAGGCCATGAAACCCACGGCGATCCTGATCAATGTGGCGCGCGGTAAAGTGGTGGATAATGCGGCTTTGGCGGAGGCGCTCAAGAACAACGAGATCGCAGCCGCCGGACTCGATGTGGTGGAGCAGGAGCCGATCACAACGGACAATCCGTTATCGGAGATCAAAGACAGTGATAAGCTGATCATCACACCGCATATGGCGTGGGCCAGTGTGGAAGCGAGAGGACGGGTGGTAACGGAAGCGTACAAAAATATCGAAGCCTTTCGGAAGGGTGAGAAAAGAAACCGTATCATCTGAATAAGAAAAAGAGTACCTGTCAAACAGGTACTCTTTTTTGATGTCGATGGTAAAAAGTTTTATTCGAATCTCACGCAGTTTCGGCCGGCGGATTTTGCCTGGTATACGGCGTGGTCCATACGGTTGAAGGCGCTGTCGAAATCATCGTCCGGACGGATCTCGGTGACGCCGATACTGCAGGTGATGTGGCCGACTTTTTCGAAGGCTTCGGATTCTACGCGTTTGCGCAGGGATTCGGCCAGTGCTTTGGCATCTTCCATTGCGGTGTCATAAACCACCACGGCAAATTCTTCACCGCCCCAGCGGCCCAGTATGGCGTTCTTTCCTTCCAGACCGTCCCGGATGCATTGGGCGAAACTCTTCAGTGTTGTGTCGCCGACCGAATGTCCGTATTTATCGTTGACATTTTTGAAGTAATCGATGTCGAACATCAAAATGGATGCTATGGTATTGTTTCGGATTCGTTCCACGACGGCGTTGTTCAACTCGGTCTCGATGCGGCCGTGGTTCCAGACGGAAGTCAGGGAATCCATGGAAGCCATCCGTTCATATTTCTTCAGGGTTTCGCGCATCTCCAGAGAGTCTTCGTGGATATTCTGTACCATAAAGACGAAACGGTAGTCATCGTCGTTGGTGGTCTCGGAGCGGCTGAAGATCAGTTTGACCCAGATAAACTTGCCTTCCAGGTTCATCATCAGACAGTCAAAGGAGAAGGTAGCGCCGGGAGCGTATTTTTTCTTGAGGGTTTCCGGATCGGTCTCTTCCAGGAATTGTGCCTGATATTCCGGAGAGATCATATTGATGATCATCATTCTCCAGTCGGAATATTTCAGCTGCTGGTTGACCACTTCGTCCGAGATCTCGGTCACGCTGATACTGCTCGTCGTGTCCTTGACGATATCGATATACATGGAAAACAGATAGATCTTCTGAATGGTGTTGACCTTTTTGGTGGTCTGATCTTCTTCGCGGTTCAGATTGACGTCAAGTTCATCCAACAGGAAGAGATAATAATCCTCCTGAATCGGGTAGACCATCATCTGTGCAACGTGGACGACATCGCCGAAATCCAGATTGATGCGACGGCTGTATTTGCCGGTAAAGATACCGGAGGTAGGCAGAAAGACCTGATAATCTTCGGCAATTCGTTCGTTACTGTCGCTGAGGTGATACCAGAGTTTTTCAATCAGCTCCGTATAAGACCAGCTGTCCTGCAGGAAATCTTTGAAAAAGCCTTTTTTTGAGAGTGTACGGAAACGGTTTTGTTTTCTGTCGATAACCAGAACGGCATCCACCTCCGACTGCATCAAGCCGGTTGCATCTTCCATAGAAAAGGTATCAAAACTGAAATCTGCCATTTGCTTAACCCCCTTTGTCATCCGAATGTAGTACTATCATATCACAATTTTTGAGAAATGTGTATATAGAATATAATTTTTGCTGTTTTTGGTATGCGATTTCGGACGAAAACGGAAATTACAGGATTCTCGTTTATTAACTATTTAAAAAAGATACAAGCTATGCTACAATATCATTATTATGTCTGCAAACAGGCTTAAAGGACAGGAGATGATGATGATGACGCAGATTTTATTTTTGGGCAAAGGAAAAGAAACGAAAGAACAGGTGATCTCTGCGATGGAGATGCACCAGATGGCCGTTGTTGCCGAAACATCGGCAGATAAGGTGTTGGCAGAACTCGGACGCGAAGATGTAGCATACGCCGCATTGGTTCTGGACGGAGAGCAGTCGGGGATCGATACCGGGCGTTTTGTTGAGAATGTGCGGGAACTGAAGAAACTTCCCGTGTTGATGATCGGAAGCAGCGAGACCGAAGCGATCAAATTTTTGGAGTTTGGTGCGGACCTCTGTCTGATCAAGCCGTTTACGAACGGAATGCTTTCGGCGCAGATCCTGGCGCTGATCCGCATGCAGGAGCGTCTGCAGAGCGAAGAGATCCGCAGGGATGCGTTGCCGGAGCTGCGCGGTATCCGTATGGATCCGGTTCGTCGCCGGGTACGCGTGCGCGGCAAAGAGAAGCGCTTTACCCGTAAGGAGTTTGACCTGCTTTACTTTATGATGACACATCCGGAGACAGTATATACCAAAGAGCAGCTGTACAGCGAAGTATGGCATGAGGAAGCTGTGGGCGGTATGGCTACGGTGGTTATGCATATTAAGAAGATCCGTAATATCATTGAGGAAAAACCGGCACAGCCGCGTATTTTAAAGACGGACTGGGGCGTTGGATATTATTTCGCGCAGTTTGACGAAGATTAAGGACCGATGAGAGTTTATGGATGCGCGGATCGAGATCGTCTATGAGGACGAGACACTGATCGTCTGCCGTAAATATCCGGGGATCGCTGTGCAGACAGCATCGCCGGGGCAGGCGGATATGGTGAGTGAATTGAAAAAATACCGGATGCAGAGCGGGGAAAAGAATCCGTATCTGGCCGTGGTACACCGTCTGGACCAACCGGTGGAAGGTTTGCTGGTCTTTGCCAAAACGGAAGCGGCAGCAGCATCGCTTTCCAAACAGGCGGACGGCAGTGCAAAATCTGCAGGAAAAACGCAAGATGCCTTTATGACCAAGGAATACACCGCCGTTGTCTGCGGAAAGATGCCAAAGGCTGCAGGAGAGCTTACGGATCATCTGGCAAAGGATGCCAAAAGCAATACCTCCCGCGTGGTTTCGGAGAAAGACAAAAACGGCAAAAAGGCGCATCTGTATTATGAAGTGATCGCGGAGACAGAGCAGACACAGACGCTGCGGATCCGCCTGACCACCGGACGGCATCATCAGATCCGGGTGCAGTTATCCCATGCGGGTTGCCCGATCGTGGGAGATACCAAATACGGGAACGATGCGGCCGGGCAGTATGCGATGGCACAGGGGGTACGAAGCCTGTGTCTGTGCGCATCCCGTCTGGAATTTACGCATCCCGTAACAAAGAAGCGGATGGAGTATCGTATCGCACCGCTTTTTGAAGACAAAGTTTAGATTAGGAAATACCGGCAGATCCGCCGGAGCAGGAGCAGAGAACTATGGCAGAAAGAAGTTTATTGACCAGGGTGCCGCTGGAACGACGCACGGTAACCCACGCCGAACTGGCACAATGGAATGCGGAGAGCAACCGGGAAAACATCAAATATCTGCATTACTGGGAATCCAAGGAATTGATGGAAGTGTCCGATCCGGGCGATGAGTATATCGTATTTGTGGGACGCAGCGATGTGATGACGGCAAAGGTCTGGACATTTCTGGACTATACCACCGGTCACAAAGCATTTATCCTGCGACCGAATGCCGAGACCAGGTACGATCTTTCCGAAAAGGAAGGAGTGCTTTTGCGTTTCCAGTTCCGCGGAGAGCTGCGTATTTTTAACAAGAACGGTTTGAAGGCGCTGATGGATGCGGTGGAGATGAGCGTGTTCCAGCATGCGGACGATGTGATCATCCGTATCGATACGCCGAAAGCTTAAAGGAGATCGTAATTGGGCACCTGGACAACACGCGGTCTGCGGGGATCCACGCTGGAGGAAATGATCAACCGCACCAATGAAAAATATCGCGAGAAAAACCTGGCACTGGTGCAGAAGATCCCCACACCGATCACGCCGATCCGCATCAACAAAGAGACTTCCCAGATCACGCTGGCGTATTTTGAGCAGAAAAGTACGGTCGATTATATCGGTGCCGTACAGGGATATCCGGTCTGTTTTGATGCCAAGGAATCGGCAACGGAAACCTTTGCCCTGCAGAACATCCACGAGCATCAGGTAGAGTTTATGCGGGATTTTGAGAAGCAGCAGGGGATCGCCTTTCTGCTGATCTACTATACGGGCAAGGATCTGCTGTATTATCTGCGTTTTTGCGATCTGCTCAAGTTTTGGGATCGTGCAAAGAAGGGCGGACGCAAGAGTTTTCGCTTTGAAGAACTGGATCCGGATTATATCCTGCCGAAGCACCGGTCCCTGATGGTACCCTATCTGGACATGGTTCTGCGGGATCTGGAGACCAGAGAGGAAACGCCGGTCTGAATTCGGCGTTTTTTCGTTTTTGCGGTCTATTTTCGGCGCTATTTTCATCTTTATTTTCCTATGTGATTTTGTTATAATCTATACACGATTGCAAATTGTTGCCGATGGGTGAACCGCATCACGGGCAAGCGCAGAAATGTTTGAACCGTAAGAAGTCAGGGAATTGCGTTTGCGACTCTAAGGTGCGGTAAAAATCACATGCTATAAGGATAAGGGGGGAAGATATGGCAGATATGACCATTTCGGAATTGCAGGATCTGATCGACGGATCGGATAACATTGTATTCTTCGGCGGTGCCGGGGTATCTACCGAAAGCGGCATCAAAGATTTTCGCAGCGTGGACGGGTTGTATCATATGAAATTTAAATATCCGCCCGAGACGATGCTTTCCCACACCTTCTATGTTACCCATAAAGAAGAGTTTTATGAGTTTTACAAGGATAAGCTGCTGGAGTGTACCTGCGGCCCCAATCCGGCACAACCCAATGCGGCGCATATCGCACTGGCCAAACTGGAGGAAAAGGGCAAGCTCAAGGCGGTGATCACCCAGAACATTGACGGTTTGCATCAGGCCGCCGGGAGCAAGACGGTCTATGAACTGCACGGAAGTGTGCTGCGGAATTACTGTGAGAAATGCGGCAAATCCTTCAGTGCAAAATACATGTATGAGCAGAACGGCATTCCTTATTGTGACGACTGCGGCGGCGATGTAAAGCCGGATGTGGTGCTCTATGAGGAAGGGCTGGATAATGATACGATGAGCGCGGCGGTCAAGGCGATCCGGGAGGCGGATATGCTGATCATCGGAGGGACATCCCTGGTGGTGTATCCGGCAGCAGGACTGATCGATTACTACCGCGGAAAGAAACTGGTACTTATCAACCGGGATGCCACGGCCAGAGACGGTGTTGCGGATTATACGATCCACGGCAGCATCGGAGAGATCTTCTCTCAGTTAAAGATCTGATGGAACTGGCAGTCGGCGATATCTTACATATGAAAAAAGCGCACCCCTGCGGAGCCCATGAATGGGAACTGCTGCGGGTGGGGCAGGATCTGAAGATGAAGTGCTGCGGCTGTGGGCATCTGGTCATGGCACCGCGTCGTCAGATCGAAAAGAATATCAGAAAAATTACAAAAAAACTCGAGGAAGTGTAAAATGAAGGGTTGGCTGGTCACAAACGAATTTATCACAAGCGACAAATTTAAGGAACTGTTTGCCATGTTCTACAAGGCAGCACTCCGGTTGGGGATTGAACTGACGCAAAAGTCCAATTCCGAGATCTGGACGATGCTGGGTTCCTGCGGTTATCGCCTGCAGGAGTTCTTTACGGTCGGTTGTCCGTTCCGCAAGAACGGAATGGAGATGGTGATCTCCGCGGAAGACATCGGCCTGGATGTTCCGGATTTTGTTCTGTTTTGGGATAAAGATATCCGCCTGGCACAGGAACTGGAACGCCAGGGGATGCGTGTGTTCAACAAAGCACAGGCGATCGCGGATTGTGACGACAAGGCCCAGACCTATATGAAACTGCGTGCGGCAGGGATCCCGCAGCCGGATACCTATATTTCTCCGAAGAAATTTCATCCGGACGGGTTGTTTGACCGCAGGGCACTGGAGACCGCAGCCGGTCATCTCGGATTTCCGTTAGTGATCAAGGAATGCTTCGGATCCTTTGGCGAGCAGGTGTATTATGTGCAGGATATGACCACCCTGCAGCGATTTGTTATGGATCTGGGGGACCGTCCGTATCTGATCCAGCAGTATATTCAGACTTCCCGGGGCCGGGATGTGCGTGTGGAAGTGGTCGGCGGCAGAGTGATCGCGGCGATGCTGCGCACCAATCCTTCCGACTATCGTTCCAATATCACCAGCGGCGGTACGGCACAGCCTTACACCGTCAATATGCAGCAGGCACAGCTGGCCATCGATGCATGCCGGGCTCTCGGACTGGACTTCGGCGGCGTGGATATCCTCTTCGGACCGAACGATATGCCGATCCTTTGCGAAGTCAATTCCAATGCGCATTTCAAGAATCTGTATGATTGTACCGGCGTGAATGCAGCTGAGGACATCATGGAATATATCCAGAAGGTAATGGCGAAATAAGAAAAAGTCTACCGGGCTTTGTCGCGATACATCTGATAATAGCGGTAGGTTTGTTCTCCGTATTCGGTGATCGCAGACGAAGTTCCGTTGTAGCGGGTATAGATGCGTTTGATCTCATCCGGCGTGTAGCTGGCAAAGTCCGGCCTGCCGGTTTTTTCTTTGGCAGCGGAGAGCAGGTTCAGTGCCGCGATCTCAATATTAAACTGCGGCTCCCGGTTGAGTCGCTGCCAGATCTGCCACAGGTCGTTCACATTGCGCGGGTGCAGGGTGTGATCGGCGGGAATGCCCAGTTTTTCATAGGTCGTGATCCCTTCGGCAACGGCAAAGTTGATGGCATTGATCGCAACGAAAGCATAGATCTGTGCATAGCCGGTGGAACTGTCCGTTTTCCGAAACAGGTGATAGCGGCTGGCTTTTTCGTAACCATTGGGCAGCATACCACCCGGGTGTTTCTTTGCGGAATGCGTCAGATTCCAACGCACCACCAGATCGGCCACCGGATCGAGCAGATCCATCCCCTCCATCTCCTGATGCAGCAGAGCCTGCATGACGGGAACGGGTATCGCATAGCGCTCCTCCAATTCTGCCAGAAATGGAGTGTATTGCGATATCGTCTTTCGGATCTGTTTTGCTGAGTACATTCGGATCAAGTCGGCGTATTCTCCCACAAGTTTTTTACCGGTTCAGTCTAGCATATTTTTCGTGAGATTTGAAGACAGAAGTGTCGGTCCTTTTTGCAATTTGAGGGATGTTGTGGTATACTATGATAGAATAATTATGCGAAGGTGAAACCATGGGGAGATTGTACTGTCTGATGGGTAAGAGCGCCGGCGGGAAGGATACCGTGTTCCGGCGACTGCTGACGGATCAGACACTGGGATTAAAGGAACTGGTGCCGTACACCACCCGCCCGATCCGGCAGGGGGAACAGGACGGCCGGGAATATCATTTTACGGATATCGACGGGCTGGAGAATCTGAAGGCACAGGGCAAAGTGATCGAGAGCCGCGTGTATCATACGGTACATGGCGACTGGCATTATTTCACCGTGGATGACGGGCAGCTGGATCCGACTGCCGGGGACTACCTGATGATCGGAACGCTGGAAGCCTATACGCAGATCAAGGCGTATTTTGCAAAGAAGGGCATGGCGGAACTGGTCGTACCCCTCTATATCGAAGTGGATGACGGACTGCGGCTGGAGCGGGCGCTGGCCAGAGAACGGCAGCAGACTGAGCCGAAATACCGCGAGATGTGCCGGCGGTTTCTGGCGGACTGCGAGGATTTTTCGGAAGAGAAACTGGCAGCGGCCGGGATCACCAAACGCTTTGACAACACGGATTTGGAGTGTTGTCTGGCAAAGATAAAAGAAATGATGCAGACTTGATTTCCGTAATTTCCGCACCGAAGGGCGGATGAGGTGTTTATGGACCAGATCAGGATCGACCAGATCTTACAACCGATGCGGCCGGAGACGGTGGCCAAAGCCCAGGAAGCAGATCAGGGCTTTAAGTTCATCCTGGCCAGCAACATTCAGGAATCGGAGCTGCAGGAAAAGCTGACCAGCCTGATGAGTGAGATCACGGCCCAGGGCGAGCGGATCGGCAAGAAAAAGGACATCCGCGATATGAAAAAATATCGCAGTCTGATCAAAGAGTTTATGAACGAAGTGGTGAACCGTTCCCACGAATTCTCCCGCGAGAATTTTCTGGACAAGCGCGGCCGCCACAGAGTATACGGCATTGTGCGTCTGGTGGATGAAAATCTGGATGCCCTTGCGCAGGAACTGGTCAAGGACGAGCAGGACAATATGGAGATCCTGGCAAAGATCGGAGAGATCCGCGGTTTGCTGTTGGATATCCTAACATAATACATGGGGGTGAAGGGCATGAATTTTTCGGATATTGTAGGACAGGAGTCAATCAAAGAGCAGATGCAGGGGGCCATCAGTACCGGCCGTGTATCCCATGCATACATCCTTTACGGTGAAGTGCGTTCCGGAAAAGAGTTTGTGGCAAAGGTTTTTGCGCAGTCGCTTCTGTGCGAAAAACCGGTGACCAAAGGCGACGGAACGATCGAACCCTGTGGGGAATGTCATTCCTGCCGGCAGGCTATGAGCGCCAATCATCCGGATATCATCTATGTGCCGAGTACGATCGGTGTGGAAGAGATCCGCGACCGCATCGTGGAGACGGTACAGATCAAGCCCTATCAGGGCCCGTACAAGATCTACATCGTGGAAGAGGCCGAAAAACTGACCGTGCAGGCGCAGAATGTATTGCTCAAGACCATCGAGGAGCCGCCTTCGTATGTGGTCTTCATCCTTTTGACCAGCTCTACGGAAGCCCTGCTGCCGACGATCTTGAGCCGCTGTGTATTGTTGAATATGCGTCCGGTACGGGACGATGAGATGCGCAATTATCTGATGGAGCAGCTGCATGTGCCGGAGAGCCGTGCGGAGATCTGCATCGCCTTTGCCCGCGGTAATATCGGTCGTGCCAAGGCGCTGGCTTCCAGCGAAGACTTTGACAAGATCCGTACCAATGCGCTGTCGCTTCTGAAGAACATCCACGAGATGGATACGGCGGATATCATGGAAGCGCTCAAGAACATCCGTGAGTACGGTTTTGACATTAACGATTATCTGGACATTATGGCGGTATGGTATCGGGATATCCTGCTGTTTAAGGCAACCCACGATATGAACCATCTGATCTTCCGCGATGAGATCCAGAGCATACAGAAAGTAGCGCAGTACAGCGATTATGAAGGGATCGAGGAAGTGATCCGTGCGCTGGAGGTGGCCAAGAGCCGTCTGCGTTCCAAGGTAAACTACGAGCTGACCATGGAACTGCTGCTGTTAACGATAAAAGAGAATTAGGAGAGTTTTAAGCAAGTGAAGAAGATTGTCAGTGTGCGTTTCCGCAGCGGAGGGAAGCCATATTATTTTGATCCGCTCGATTTTGATCTGAAGCGCGGAAGCTACGTGATCGTAGAAACCGTGCGCGGTATCGAATACGGTACCGTGGTCGGTGATATCCGGGAGGTGGACGACAGCAAGATCCAGCAGCCGCTCAAGCCGATCATGCGTGTGGCAACCCCCAAGGATGATGAGCAGGATGCGCAGAACCGTGAAAAGGAAAAAAGCGCGATCAGCGTTGCCAAGGAAAAGATCCGCAAGCACGAGCTGGATATGAAGCTGATCGATGTGGAATATACGTTTGACCGGAACAAGATCGTGTTTTATTTTACGGCGGACGGCCGTGTGGATTTCCGCGAGCTGGTAAAGGATCTGGCCGGCGTATTCCATACCCGCATTGAGTTGCGCCAGATCGGTGTGCGCGATGCGACCAAGATGCTGGGCGGTCTGGGCAGTTGCGGACGCGAACTGTGCTGCCACGCCTATATGGCGGACTTTGTACCGGTATCCATCAAGATGGCAAAAGAGCAGAATCTGTCCTTAAACCCGGGCAAGATCTCGGGTATGTGCGGGCGCCTGATGTGCTGTCTGCAGTACGAATCGGACACCTATTCCTGGCTGAACCGCAAGTTGCCCAGGATCAACGATGAGGTGATCACGCCTTACGGAACCACCGCAAAGGTACAGAGCGTGGATGTGCTGCGCCAGCGAGTTCGCGTCATTGTGGATATGAATGACGAAAAAGAGATCGAAGAATACGGCGTGGAAGAGCTGAAATTTACCAAGCGTCAGGGCGGCGGCAACGGCGGAAAGAAAGACAAGAACGACCGCAGGAATGACCGCAACGATCGGAACAATCATGAAGAGAAGCTCAGCAAGGAAGAGTTGCGGGAGCTGGCGGAACTGGAAAAGAAGGATAACTGAGTGTGGAACGGTTGGATGATCTGCAACTCAGCGGCTTAAAGATCCTGCAGGACCCGGAACGATTCTGTTTCGGAATGGACGCGGTGCTGCTCTCGGGATTCGTACAGGTACCGGACGGTGCCAATGTGCTGGACCTGTGCACCGGAACCGGGATCTTACCGTTGCTGCTCAGTGCAAAAACCAAAGCAGGACAGCTCACCGGATTGGAGATCCAGCCGGAGAGCGCGGATATGGCGCGACGGAGCGTGGAGCTCAACCATCTATCGGAGCGCATCAATATCGTAACAGGTGATGTAAAAGAGGCAGACCGGCTGTTTGGCGCTGCCTTTTTTTCGGTAATTACCTGCAATCCGCCCTACATCGCCGGCGGTGCGGGGCTACAGAATCCCGAGGCACCCAAAGCGATCGCGCGGCATGAGGTGCTGTGTACCTTCCGGGATGTTTGCGAACAGTCGGCCAAACTGTTGAATCACGGTGGCAAGCTGTTTTTGGTACACCGGCCGGACCGTTTATCAGAGCTGCTGGTGACGCTGACCGAATGCGGCCTGGAACCCAAGCGTCTGCGCATCGTCTATCCCTTCGCGGACAAGGCCCCCAACATGGTGCTCATCGAAGCTGCCCGCGGCGGCCGTCCCGGCATCACCGTAGAAAAGCCGCTCATCATCTACGACGCCCCGGGCCGATACAGCGAAGAGATCCGCCGTGACTACGGATTTTGATCGTATCCTACGGAGCCGTCCAGCACCCTGCCTTCCCCTCTCCGGGGGGAAGGTGGCCGCAGGCCGGATGAGGGGCCACGGTCAGCCGTCACAGCATCTCAAAGGAACGCAGCTGCGCACGGGTAGCCATATATTTTCGGGCCGGACGCAACGCATCTGCCGGTCTAACAGCCAACTGTCTCTATGCAGTAAGGGCATGCGAGCCAGACGAAAAGCATGTCTGTCTCGCAACCCTGCCCATACTGCCAAGAGCCAGTAGGCTGTGGATACCGTCATCTGCTAAAAGCGCGCCGTATATGCCCGAAAACATATGCTACACCTGCTCCGCACGGCAAGATTATGAAGCTGTAACGGCTGACCTGCACATCGGCAGTTCCGCAGAGTTTCCCGGGAGCCGTCCAGTAAAGATAGTTTTCTCGCTGTGCCTCCGCAAAAAGTTTGCAAGGGCGAGTGGGGGATGCTTGGTCTCGCAAACTGCTGCGGCAATGCTTCGAAAACTGCTTTATCTGATCCGGCTCCTTGGCTACGGCGCTGACGGATGAGGTGGAATCGATACCCTCCAATTCACAGGAGACATATTATGACAGGAACCTTATATCTATGTGCAACCCCCATCGGGAATCTCGGGGATATCACGCAGCGCGTACTGGATACCCTGCGGGATGCGGATCTGATCGCTGCGGAGGATACCCGCAACAGTCTGCATCTGCTGAATCATTTCGAGATCCGTACCCCGATGACGAGTTATCACGAATATAATAAGTATGACAAGGCGGAGACGCTGATCGATAAATTGCGGGATGGGCAGAATATTGCCCTGATTACGGATGCGGGTACGCCCGGGATCTCGGATCCGGGGGAGGTGCTGGTGCGCCGCTGCCTGGAGGAACACATCCCCGTGACATCCCTGCCGGGGCCGGCGGCATGCATTACGGCGCTGACCTTATCGGGACTGCCGACCAGACGGTTTTGCTTTGAGGCATTCTTGCCGGCGGATAAAAAGGAGCGGCGGCAGATCCTGGACGAACTGAAGCGGGAGACGCGCACGATCCTATTATATGAAGCGCCGCATCATCTGGTGAAGACGCTGAAGGACCTGCAGGAAGCGTTGGGGGACCGCAAGATCACGCTGTGTCGGGAGCTGACCAAGCGTTTTGAGACCATCCTGCCCACGACCCTGGCGGATGCATTAAAGATGTATGAATCGGAAGATCCCCGCGGGGAGTATGTGCTGGTGGTGGCCGGTGCGGACCGGGAGGCGCTGGAAGAGGAGCAGCGGCAGCAGTATGATGCGCTGTCCATTCCCGAGCATGTGGCACAGTACGAGGCAGAAGGCATGGATCACAAGGCGGCACTCAAGCAGGTGGCATTGGACCGCGGCATTCCCAAGCGGGAAGTGTATGATGCGGTGCATAAGGGCTGATCACGGTTTTTTCGGGGGACAAAAACAGGGGTGTCGACAGGCGTCAACAGACGAAAAATTATGTTGACAAAAGAAAGGGTGCTTTATATACTTTTTTCATACAAAACACAATACAGGCGCTTGACGATGGGTAGGCGCATCAGGCAAAAGGAGAAGGGTTATGCTGGAGAAAGTAGCAGAATTGATCAGATCACAGTTGCATATTTCGGATGGCACAGTGATCAGCGAGGAGACGAGTTTTAAAGAGGATCTGCGTGCGGATTCTTTCGAATTGATGGAACTGATCATGGCAGTGGAAGATGAATACGGTATCAAGGTAGAGGATGAAGATCTGGAGAAGTTTGAGACCGTAGGCGATGTGTTGGATTATATCAAGGAAAAGGGCATTGACCTGGATTGATCCCGCGAACGCAAATAGATGAAGTGATGTTGCAATCCCCTCAGTAATTGAGGGGATTTTACTTTTATCAGAGGATATGGTAATATTTTAGATGTTATGTAAATGACTATGCGCAGAAAGGCAGACCATTATGGAACGCATTATGACGAACCGGCTGGACCGGGGTTTTTATAAATATCAGGAAGAGTTTGAGGCGGCGGCACTGCGGGTGCTGCGTTCCGGCTGGTATATCCTCGGGAAGGAGCTGGAGGCGTTTGAAGAAGCCTATGCTGCCTACACCGGAGCGAAATACTGCGTGGGTCTGGGCAACGGCCTGGATGCCCTTTACCTGGCGTGTCGTGCGCTGGGGATCGGCGAAGGGGATGAGGTGATCGTACAGGCGAATACCTTTATCGCATCGGTCATGGGTATTACGATGGCCGGCGGAACTCCGGTATTTGTAGAGCCGGATGAGTATTATATGATCGATACCGACCGGATCGAGGCGGCGATCACACCAAAGACCAAGGCGGTGATGGTGGTGCATCTGTACGGCCAGTCGGCCAGAATGCGTGAGGTGCAGGCCATCTGCAAAAAGCATGGGCTCAAGCTGGTGGAAGACTGCGCGCAGTCCCACGGATCCCACTGGGACGGACAGATGACCGGCACTTTCGGGGATGTCGGGTGTTTTTCCTTCTATCCGTCCAAGAATCTGGGGGCCTTTGGTGACGGCGGCGCCATTGTTACAAACGATGAAGGTTTACGCGATCGCATACGGCAGCTGCGTTTTTACGGCAGCAGTGTGCGCTATCATAATAAGGAAGTGGGAGTCAACTCCCGCCTGGATGAGATACAGGCAGCCCTGCTTGCGGTACGACTGCCCCATATGGCAGAGCTGATCGAAGAACGCAAGCAGCTGGCAGCGGCTTATGATGCGGGCATCAAGAATGACCTGATCGAAACACCGAAGATTCGGGACGGCGCCGAGCATGTGTATCACCAGTATGTGATCCGCTGTGAGAAGCGGGACGATCTGATCGAATATTTGAAGGAACGGGGCATTGACACCATCATTCACTATCCGATCCCGCCGCATCTGTCCGAGGCATATGCCTATCTGGGGATCCCGAAGGGGGCCTTCCCCATCGCGGAGCATTATGCGGATACGGTGCTCTCCATTCCGATGTTTAACGGCATGACAGGCGAGGAGCAGGAGCGGGTGATCGCCGCATTAAATGCATACCGGGGATAATTCGATCGTACAGAGGAAGTTAGATTTGACCGATAATACATTACAACAGATCACTCCGGAGATGTTGCCGGAGGAGGTTTGCGATATATTAAAAAAACTGAATGAAGCAGGCTATGAGGCGTTTATCGTGGGTGGCTGCGTGCGCGACTGCCTGTTGGGCAAAAAGCCGGCGGACTGGGATATCACCACATCCGCCAGACCGGAACAGGTCAAAGAGATCTTTTTGCATACCGTGGATACGGGTCTGCAGCATGGCACGGTTACGGTACTGCAGCGCCGGGACGGGCAGGTGAACGGATATGAGGTGACGACCTACCGGATCGACGGAGAGTATGAGGATGCCAGACACCCGAAGGAAGTGACCTTTACGGCGGAGCTGGCAGAGGATCTGAAACGCCGGGATTTTACCATCAATGCGATGGCATATCACCCGGAAGCCGGTCTGCAGGATCTGTTTCAGGGCAAAGAAGATCTGGAGAACCGCGTGATCCGCTGTGTCGGAGAAGCGAAGGAACGCTTTACGGAGGATGCGCTGCGAATGATGCGCGCCATCCGTTTTGCGGCGCAGCTGGATGCGCAGATCGAGCCTAAGACTTGGGAAGCGATCCGTGCGCTGGCACCGAATATTGAAAAAGTAAGTGCGGAGCGGATCCGTGTGGAACTGGAGAAGCTGCTGGTCAGCGATCATCCCGATCGTTTCCGCCTGTTTTATGAAAGCGGACTGACGGCGTATTTCCTGCCGGAGTGGGATGCGACCATGACGACCGCACAGGAGAATCCGCACCACTGCTATAATGTAGGGGAGCATATTTTGCATGCGCTGCAGTCCACCAATCTGGAGCGACTGAAACAGGAGGAGCTGCCCGGGGGATACGAGCGTAATCGCCGGATCCTGCGGCTGACGATGCTCTTTCACGATATTGCAAAGCCGCTGACCAAGACCATGGACGAAGACGGGATCTGCCATTTTCACGGGCATCCGGAAAAGGGTGCGGATATGACGGAAGAGATCCTGCGGCGGCTCAAATACGATAACGATACCGTACGAATGGTGAGCGGACTGGTGCGTAACCATGAGGGGCGTTTTGAGGCGAACAAACGCCAGCTGCGACGGGCCATCTATCGATACGGAGAGGAGCAGTTCCCCCTGTATTTCTATGTGCAGGAGGCGGATACACTGGCGCAGAGTGATTTTATGCGCGAGGAAAAACTGGAGCGGATCGCAAAGCTGCGGGAACTTTATACCGAGATCCTGGCGTTGAAAGAGGCGGTTTCCTTAAAAGATCTGGCGGTCAAAGGGGCCGATCTGATCAAAGCCGGTGTGCAGCCGGGGCCGACCCTCGGGGATCTGCTGCATCAGATGCTGGACGATGTGCTGGAAGAACCGGAGCACAATACGAAGGAATATCTGATGGAGAGATATGTGAATCCGAAGGCAGATTAAAAAGACAGATCCATATGCGTGCAGACAGACGATGGGACAACAGCATACGCAAAAGATCCGGCAGGAAGGTTATGACAGCCACCTGCCTTTTGTGCATGTGCTGTGCGCTCAGTTCGTGCGAGCCGCCCAAACAGCAGGCGCAGGCTCCGGAAACCGGGTTTGTACCGGCACTTCCGGGGAACTATGATTCCATCGACACGGCGGTTTTGGTTTCCAAAGATACGGAAAACGGCAAACTGACCTTTCTGAATCTGGAACTGGGGAAGTATTATACGCTGAATTATGACGGTGCCACGACCTATGCGGACCGCTACGACCAGGCGCTTTCGCTGGCGCAGGTGACGGAAGGGTCCGTGGTGGATGTGACTTTTATGCGGGAGCAGAAGCGGCTGAACAGCCTGCAGGTCGCACCGGACGGGTTTTCATTTAATCAGGTGACCAATCTGGTGATGGATGCTGCGGGCCGGCATGTGGAACTGCAGAACGAGAGTTATACCGTTGCACCGGAAGCCGTTGTTTTTACGCAGGACGGCAGAGGGGAGCTGACGGACATCAATCCGGCGGATACGTTGACCATTGCCGGTACGGGACATACGATCTACAGCGTGCGTATCGAACAGGGACACGGCTATCTGCGGCTGGAAAATGCCTCTTATTTCGAAGGCGGCTGGATCCAGATCGGTGAGCGGAATGTGCATCAGATCACAAAGGATATGCTGCTGGCGGTGCCGGAAGGCAGTTACACCGTGACGGTATCCAACAAGGGATCCACCGGAAGCGAAAAGGTGACCATCGCCCGCAATCAGGAGATCCGTCTGGATGCCTCCGGCTGGATCACCGAGCCGATGTTCGGAAAGGTGGTCTTTACCGTATCGCCGGACATTGCCAAGGTCTATATCGACGGGGATGTGATCGATGCATCCCGGCCGTTGGAACTCAGCTACGGCATTCACCAGATGGTGGCGGCGGCCGAAGGTTACGAGACGATCAGCCGGTATATCCGCGTGGCGGAGGAAAAGGCCAATCTGAACATTACCCTGGAATATAAGGGCTCGGCATCGGAAAACGGTGTTTCGGAAGACAGTATTTCCGACAATACGACACAGGAGGGTGTGCTCTCAACGGAGCCGGCGGTCATCGTGCCGACCCTGTTGGACGAGGAAGGCGCCTATACGGTCAGCGGGAATATGCTCCCGACGGAGGCCGTGACGGGGACCCCGACGCCGATCGTAACAGCTCCGACCGAACCGACGGTACCTACGGTGCCCACACCGCAATGGCAGCCATCCGCAACCCCGACGCCGACACCTACCGTGCATCCCAATGTGGCGCAGCCGGATTCGGTTTCGACCAACCAGGTGGTGTCATCGGATTTTCGCGTGTATGTGGATGCCCCTGCAGGGGTAGAGGTGTATAAGGACGGGGCGTATATCGGTATTTCCCCCATCAGTTTTGCCAAAAAACAGGGGATTTATACGATCACGCTGCGGCGGGACGGCTATCAGACCAGGAGCTACACCGTGGAGATCGACGGAGAGAATAACAATGTAAATTATTCTTTTTCGGAATTGGTCGAGATTCGGTAACAGGGATTGACA